>JBBSOU010000025.1:0-34249 GCA_038259445.1 Lysobacterales bacterium
CTCGCGCCGGCCACCGACGGTCCCAATTCTGCAGTCGCACGGCGTGCTGCGCGCAAGGCAATTCAAGCCGGGCGCGTAGCGAACGCGTGCCAGCGGAGTCTGCCTAATGCGACGCTTGACTCTGGACCATGGTCCAGACCTCAGACTGGCCGCAACAGGAGATCAGACATGACGACGTTGAGCATCGGCCAGTTGGCCAGGCAAGCGGGTGTCGGCATCGACACCGTGCGCTACTACGAGCGTGACGGGCTGCTGTCACCGGCAGGCCGGCTCGCCTCGGGATACCGGCGCTATGGTGCGGCAGAACTTCAGCGGTTGCGTTTCATCCGCCGTGCAAAGGCGCTCGGGTTCACGCTGAGTGACATCCGCACCTTGCTGACACTGAGCGAGGAGCGCAGCGTGGCGCGGATCAAGCAGTCCGCGCAGGCGAAACTTGTCGACATCGACGCCCGCATAACCGAGCTGGAAAACATTCGCGACGGCCTGCGCACGCTGATTCGTGCATGTCCGGGTCACGGCCGAGCCGAGTTGTGTCCGATCCTCAACGCTCTGACCCGGGACGACCCCTCATGAATACCCCGCATCGTGTAACGAAATCGTGTTGTCGCAAGACCGACGCGCCAACCACTGACAACGACACCACCGCCTCATCCGGCACTGCCACCGTAGCGAGCTGCTGCAGTGGCGGCGCCGTCGACGCTGCAGGCACGAATGCCGGACAGCAAGGCACCGAGGTACGCGATGTCGTGTGCGGCATGACGGTGGCGCCTGATAGTCCCCATCACGCCTCGCACGCCGGTCATGACTACCGCTTCTGCTCGGCTGGATGCCGCGCGAAGTTCGGCGCCGATCCGGCGAGGTACCTGGAGCCAGACGTGGCGCCGGCAGCCGTGCCTGCCGGTGCCCGGTACACGTGTCCGATGCATCCCGAAATCCTGCAGGATCACCCCGGAACCTGCCCCGTTTGCGGCATGGCGCTTGAACCGTTGATGCCTCGCATGGACGATGGCGAAAATCCCGAACTCGTCGATTTCAGGCGCCGCTTCTGGTGGACGCTGCCGCTGTCGCTCGCGGTGCTCGCGCTCGCGATGTTCGGACACCAGTTCAATGCGATGAATGCCGCCACCCGCACCTGGCTCGAGTTCGCCTTGTCCGCGCCCGTGGTGCTCTGGGCGGGCTGGCCATTCTTCCAGCGCTGGGCCCAGTCGATCGCCAACCGCAGTCCCAACATGTGGACCTTGATCGGTACCGGCGTTGGCGCTGCATTCGGTTACAGCGTTGTCGCCACCTTGGCGCCGGACCTGTTTCCCGATTCGTTTCGCGAACACGGCCGCGTCGGAGTGTACTTTGAAGCCGCCGCCATCATCGTGTCGCTGACGCTGCTCGGTCAGTTGCTCGAGCTGCGCGCCCGTTCGAGCACGTCAGCCGCAATCAAGACGCTGCTGCGCATGGCACCGAAGACGGCTCGTCGCGTGCGCGAAGATGGCACCGAGGAAGATGTCGAAGTGACCCATGTACACGTAGGCGATCGTCTGCGTGTGCGGCCAGGCGAAATCGTGCCGGTCGATGGCGAGGTGATCGAAGGCCGTTCCAGCATCGACGAATCGATGCTGACCGGAGAATCGATGCCGGTCGAGAAAATACCCGGCAACCTGGTGATCGGAGCCACCCTGAACACCTCGGGCAGTCTGGTGATTCGAGCCGCGCGCGTCGGCGCCGACAGTACCCTTGCGCAAATAGTGGAACTTGTCGCACAGGCTCAGCGCTCGCGGGCGCCGATGCAGCGGATGGCGGACAGGGTGAGCTTCTGGTTCGTGCTAACGGTACTTGGCATCGCGCTCGCAACGCTTCTTGTCTGGGGCCTGTTCGGGCCTGAACCAGCCTGGACCTATGGGGTCGTCAACGCGGTGGCGGTGCTGATCATCGCGTGTCCTTGCGCGCTCGGCCTGGCGACGCCGATGTCGATCATGGTCGCGACCGGTCGCGCTGCCCAGGCCGGCGTGTTGTTCCGTGATGCGGAAGCGATCGAGCGGCTGCGTACCATCGACACGCTGATCGTCGACAAGACCGGAACGCTGACGCAGGGCAAGCCTGCATTCCGGGCCGTCGTCGCCGCCGACGGGTTCACCGAAGCCGAGGTGTTGCGACTCGCCGCGAGTCTGGATCAGGGCAGCGAGCATCCACTCGCCGACGCCATCGTCGCAGAAGCGCGCAAACGTCAGCTAGGACTCGAGCGAGCAAATGATTTCGAGTCGGCAACGGGAATCGGGGTGCGAGGCCGAGTCGGTGCGCACACCCTGGCACTCGGCAACACGGCGCTCATGGAGCAGGTGGGCGTCGATGCGATGCCGCTCCGTGCAGCCGCGGAAGAGCAGCGCAGCGAAGGTGCGAGCGCGATATTCCTTGCTGTCGACGGGCGCCTCGCCGGCATGATTTCGGTGGCTGATCCGATCAAGGAAGGAACTGCGGAAGCCATCGCCGCGCTGCGTGCGGCCGGCCTTCGCATCGTCATGGCGACCGGCGACGGCGTCACTACGGCGAATGCGGTGGGACGTGCACTGGGCATCGATGAAGTGCATGGCGAAGTGCGGCCGCAGGACAAGTCGGCGCTGGTCGCGCGACTCAAAGCCGAGGGCCGTCATGTCGCGATGGCAGGCGACGGCATCAACGACGCGCCGGCACTCGCCGCAGCCGACGTCGGTATCGCCATGGGTACCGGCACGGACGTCGCGATGTCGAGTGCGCAGGTGACTCTGGTGCGAGGCGATCTGCGCGGCATCGTGCGTGCGCGCCAGATATCGCAGGCGACAGTGGCCAACATGAAGCAGAATCTCGCGTTCGCGTTTGCCTACAACGCGCTCGGTGTGCCGATCGCCGCGGGGGTGCTGTATCCGGTGTTCGGACTGCTGCTGAGTCCGATGCTGGCCGCGCTCGCCATGAGCGTGTCTTCGGTATCTGTCGTGGTCAACGCGTTGCGCCTGAGTGCCGGAGCAACGCGTGGCTGACCGCACGGCGTGGGTATCGCTGCACCTATGCAACGAGCACCGCTAACCGTGTGACAAACGGCAAACATTGGTCGCGAGCGGGCCACGCACTTCAGAATCGGCGCCGGCGTTCGACGCGTCATGCACAGTGACGCAACCCTGCGGCATCAGCTACGCGCTACGACGATATCCATCGCATGCTCGGCGCCATCATCGACCAGATCAACGGACGTGCCACCGTTCGCTGTCGCCGTCTCGGTCGACGCGATGATGTTGAAGCGCCAGGTCGATGTGCCGAAGCGATAGGTGAAACGGAATCCGGGCCACGCGGCCGGCAGGCGCGGATCGATGCGCAGGCGGTTTCCTTCGCGATGGATGCCGAGCAGCGACTCGGTGATCAGGCGATACAGCCATCCCGCCGAGCCGGTGTACCAGGTCCAGCCGCCACGGCCGACATGCGGCTCGATTGCGTAGACGTCCGCCGCGGCCACATACGGCTCGACCTTGTAGCGTTCGACATCTTCGGGCGTGAGTGCATGGCGCAACGGATTGATCATGTTGAACAGCTGCCACGCCTGTTCGGTGCGGCCGGCTTCGACGAACGCCATCACCGCCCAGATCGCTGCATGCGTGTACTGGCCGCCGTTCTCGCGCACGCCGGGCACATAGCCGCGGATGTAACCAGGATCAAGCGGTGCCTTGTCGAACGGCGGATCGAGCAACTGGATCAGGCCGGCCTCGCGTCGCACCAGATGCGTGTCGAGTGAATCGAGCGCGCGCTGCACGCGTTCATCGGGCGCGGCGCCCGACAGCACTGACCAGCTCTGTGCGATCGAGTCGATGCGGCACTCCTCGTTGGTGTGCGAGCCGAGCGGTGTGCCGTCATCGAAGTAGGCCCGACGATACCAGTCGCCATCCCAGCCGTGTGCTTCGAGATTGGCGCGCAGCGTGGCCGCTTCCGTGGCACAACGCGAGGCAAACGCCGTATCGCCGCGCTGCTCGGCCAGTGGCGCGAAATCGATCAGCACGCGGTGCAGAAAAAAGCCGAGCCAGACACTTTCGCCGACGCCGTGCAGGCCGACGTTGTTCATGCCATCGTTCCAGTCGCCGCTGCCCATCAGCGGCAAGCCATGCGGACCCATGCGCAGACCATGCTCAATGGCGCGTACGCAGTGGTCATACAACGGCGCGTGGTCGTCCCACAGCAGTGGCAGGTCGTAGTACGACTCTTCACCGGCATTGAGGGCGCGGCCCTCGAGGAACGGCCTGCGCTCGTCGAGGATCGACCGGTCGCCCGTGCACTGCGTGTAGCGACACGTTGCCAGTGGCAACCACAGGTAATCATCCGAGCAACGCGTGCGCACGCCGCGATTGGCCGGCGGGTGCCACCAGTGCTGCACGTCGCCTTCCTTGAACTGGCGCGAGGCGCACAACAGGATCTGCTCGCGCAGCATGTGCGGCGCGGCATGCACGAGCGCCATCGTGTCCTGCAACTGGTCGCGGAAGCCGAATGCACCGCCGGACTGGTAGTAGCCGCTGCGACCCCACAGGCGACTGGCAATGACCTGATAGAGCAGCCAGCCATTGGCCAGGGCATTGAGGGTCGGATCCGGCGAATCGATCTCGACCGCACCGAGCAGGCGGTTCCACTGCGTGGCGGTGTCAGTCAGCGCCGCGCGTGCCGAGCCTGGTTTGCGCATGCGCTGGACGAGCGCACTGGCGTCCTCGCCACTGCTCGACGCGCCGAGCCGGAAGATGATCTCGCGCGTCTGTCCGTCCTGCAGCTCGAACGGAATCTGGATCGCTCCGCACGGATCCATGCCGGCACCGACACGCCCGGACAGCCGCGCACTGGCCATCGCGGCCGGACGCGACAGATGGCCGTTGCGCCCGATGAACTCGAGGCGATCGCCGGACAACGTCCGCTCGGGCTCGTCGACGTCGAAGAACGAAACCCATTCGCCGAACTCGGTGTGGAACGGATTGCGCGCGAACAGCGCGCCACTGCGCGGGTCGAGTTCGGTGACGGTGTGCATGGCGCCTTTCTGTGAAAGATCACCGAGAACCCACTCGACGTATCCTGTGGCCGACAACGCGCGCTTGCGGCCACTGCCATTGCGCAGGCGCAGCACGAAAAACTTGACCGGAGAATCCGGCGAGACATAGAAGCGCTGCTCGGAATGTATGCCGTCCTCGACATGCTCGAAAACGCTGTAGCCGAAGCCGTGTCGCGTCGTCCACGTCCCGCTGCCCTTGACCGGCAACGGTGCCGGCGACCAGAACCGACCGGTCTCCTCGTCGCGGATATAGAACGCTTCACCACAGGAATCGCTGACGGGATCGTTGTGCCACGGCGTCAACCGGTACTCGTGCGCGTTCTCGCGCCATGTGTAGCCGGAAGCGCTGTCGGACACGATGAAGCCGAAATGGCGATTGGCGATGACGTTGATCCACGGTGCCGGCGTGGTCGAACCGTCGCGATGCGTGATCACGTACTCGCGACCATCCGCACTGAAGCCGCCGGTACCATTGTCCAGTTGCAAGCTCTCCGCGACCGCTGCAGGCGCAGGCAGCACGGCGATCGCACGCGCCGATTCGCTCGGCTGCAGCAACGGCGTCGACAGCCGCGTCACCTCGCGCCGGTGCAGGTGTTCGCTCAGCGTGCCGCCCTTGTCGCCGAGCACGACCCGCGCCACGGCGAGGAACAGCAGGCGATCCTCGTGCGTGATCTGCTCCACCGACCGCACAAAGATGCCGCCCGGACGTTCAAGCACATTGGCATCGATGCTGGCGGCGATCATGCCGATGATCGCGTCCTGCAACTCTTGCCGATAGCCGCCGCGCTCCTCGTTCCAGATGACGAGGTCTGCGGCCACGCCCTTCAGACGCCAGTAGGCATGCGCCTGCACCGCATCGCGGACGAGGCCGAGGTTGGCCGTTTCGCCGATGCGAACCAGGATGATCGGCAAATCGCCCGAGATTGCGTACGCCCACAGCGCCGACTGGCTGCGCCGGTTGCGTACCAGTTGCTGCGCGTCGGCGCGCAGCGACGGATGGCTGTAGAGCATGCAGCCGGCGAGGCGCGCGTAGGTCTGGGCTTCGGCTTCGCTGATGTTGATCTGTCGCAGCGAGACGCGGCTGTGCGTCCATGCCAGATCGATGACGCGATCGGCCAGGCGACGGTCGTGGTAGGTGTCGGCCAGTTGCAGGCAGTGATCGCGATTGCGGCCGACGCCGATGACGAGATCGACATGCACGGTCTGCTCGGGCTTGACACGTATGCGGTGGCGGATCGCGACGACCGGGTCGAGCACCGATCCCTCACTGCCGGAAAGTGGACCACTGCTCGCGATGGCCTGTGGATCGATCGCACTGCGGCCGCGACCGATGAAGCGCGCGCGGTCCGTCTCGAACGAGGCACCCGAGCTTTCGCCCTCATGTACGGCCAGAAGGTGGAACACGGAGGGCGAGGCATCGTTGCGGTCACGCGGTCGGCGCGTGCAGATGATGGCGTCGCGCGAGCGTACGATTTCGGTCTGCACGAACAGCTTGCTGAAAGCCGGGTGCAGCGCATCGCTGATCGGCGGCGCGAGCACGATTTCGGCGAAACTGGTGACCTCGATCGTGCGCATGACCGAGCTTCGGTTGGTGATGCGCGTGCGTCGCAATTCGATGTCGTCTTCGGGCGAGACGACGATTTCGGTGTGTGTTTCCCAGCCATCGAGGCGACGGCGGAACTCCACGCGCGATTCGGTGAAGACCGCTTCGTAGCCTTCGTCGCGCTGCAGCGTCGGGTGGAATGCGGTCGACCAGATGCGTCCACTGCCGACGTCGCGCAGATAGCAGAAGGTGCCCGAGGCATCGCGCGTCGCGTCCTCGTTCCAGCGCGTCACGGCAAGATCACGCCAGCGGCTGTAGCCGCCGCCGGCACTCGTCAGCATCACGTGGTAGCGACCGTTCGACAGCAACTGTATGGCCGGCGAACGCGGATCAGGCCGATTGAACACGCGCAGCGGAACCGCTGGTGCCTCACCGGCATTGCGCGCATCGACGAGCTTCGGATCGCTGGCCGGCTGGCCACTGACGCGCGGCAGCCGTTCCTGCAGCAGCAGCAGCGCCGACTGCACGTGGGCATCCGCCTGGAAACGACGCTGCATCGGCCGATCGAACAGCACGTGGCCGATGGCGAGCAGGCTCATGCCCTGGTGGTGGGCCATGAACGAGCGCACCACCGCGCAGCGCTGGCCAGGCGGCAGGCGTGTCGCGGTGAAATCGATCGCCTCGTAGAAACCGCAATCGGCGAGCCAACCCTGTTCGACCATGCGCTGCAGGTTGGCCGCCGCTTCGTTCGGTGCGCTGAGCAGACCGAGCGCGGTGGCGTAAGGCGCGATCACGAGTTCCTGCGAGAGTCCGCGCTGCAATCCGAGCCCGGGGACGCCGAACGCGCGATACTGGTAGTTCTGCGCCGCATCGGTCAGGTGGTAGCCGCATTCCGACACGCCCCACGGCACATCGCGTTCGCGACCGTAGTCGATCTGTCGCGCTACCGCTGCACGGCTGGTCGATTCGAGCAGCGATTGCGGGTACGTCGGCATGACCAGGTTCGGCATGAGGTACTCGAACATCGAGCCGCTCCACGACAGCAACACCGGTGCGCCGCCGGCCTGGATCAGCAGGCGACCGAGCGAGAACCAGCCCTTCTGCGGAATCTGTCCCTGCGCGATCGCGACGAAGATGCCGAGTCGTGCCTCGGAGGCGAGCAGGTCGTAGTAACCGGCGTCGCGACGATGGTCCTCGACATTGAAACCGATGTGAAACAGATCTCGTGATCGGTCATAGAGGAAGTCATGGTCGAGTTCACCAAATCCGGCGGCACGTTCGGCCAGCGCGTCGGCCCGCGCGAGCACGTCGCGAGCGGCCGCGGAGCCGGCGGCGGCCGATTCGGCGAGTGACATGCGCGTTGTCGTCGCCAACGCCGTATGTTCGGCAAGCGCCTCTTCGCAGTGCCCATGCAGCAGCGCCAGCCACTCGCGGCCTGGATCATCGTTCGCGGCCTGTTCTACCAGCGCAAGTGAACGCGCGACAAGTGTGATCAGCACCGCGCCGATGTCGTCGCCCGCCGCACGCTGAACCTCGGCGTCCTCGACCGCCGCGATGAACTCGACCAGAGCCGTCGGCGACACCGCGATACGCTGCGCGACACGCGCGGTGTCGACGATGCCCTGCAGCATGCGCGAGTCGGCAGGCGACCACGACTCGAGCGCGAGCAGGCCCTGACGCAGGGTCAGCAGATGCCCGGCGAGATTGCCGCTGTCGACCGTCGACACATAGCGCGGAGGCAGTGGTGCAAGCGTGCGTGTGTCGTACCAGTTGAAGAAGTGGCCGCGATAGCGCTCGAGGCGGTCGAGCGTGTCGAACGTGGCCTGCGTGCGCGCCAGCAGTCGCTTCACCGACACGTAGCCGAAGTCGTGGGCGGCAAGGCTGGCGAGCAGGCTCAGTCCGATATTGGTCGGCGAGGTGCGGTGTGCGACGACCGCACCGGGGTGCTCCTGGAAATTGTCCGGCGGCAAGGCATGATCGTCCGCGCCGACATAGCGTTCGAAGAAGTGCCAGGTCCGTCGCGCCACATCGCGCAGCAGCGGTCGATGGACGGCATCGAGCGTCGCCTGCGGCGCGCGTGCCGGACGACTGACGAACCACGCCAGCCACGGCGAAACAAACCATGCAGCAAGGATTGGCAATGCCACCAGCACCGCCTCGGGCTTGAAGGCGACCAGCGCGGCAGTCACCGCTACGGCCGCGAACGGTGCCACCAGCATGCGCCGCAACAGGCCGAGTGGATGACGGTCGGCATTGCGCTCGGCGACGCTCGACGGCATCCATTCGAGCAGGTGTCGCCCGGAAATCCATTGTCGCCATAGCGTGCGCACGATTGCATCTGCCGACACATACGCTTCATGAGGCAGGCAGGCGAGGCTGAACACAGCCTGCGCGAACCGGCGCACACCGCCGCCGAGCGCGAAACCCACATGTTGCCGCCACGTCGCATCCGACGGCTTGCGCACGAACGCCAGCAATGCCTCGACGATGACCGGCACGAAGATGAGTTGCAGCAGAATCGCCGTCCAGTACACCGGCACGGGCAGCACCGTCCATCCGAGCACGAACAGGACAAGCAGCGTGGGCGCCACCAGGCTTCGACGCAGGTTGTCAAAGATTTTCCAGCGCGACAGCGCCGACAGCGGATTGCTGCCGGTGCTGCCATCGGCACGCGGTACGCGCGGAAACAGCCAGCGTGCGATCTGCCAGTCGCCACGAATCCAGCGATGGCGACGCTGCATTTCAGCGGCGTAGCGTTGTGGAAAATGCTCGAACAGCGAGATGTCGCTGGCCAGCCCGGCGCGTGCATGGCAACCCTCGAGCAGGTCATGGCTGAGGATGCGGTTGTCCGGCATGCGTCCGGCCAGCGCATGCTCGAATGCGTCGACATCGTAGATGCCCTTGCCGGTGAACGAGCCCTCGCCGAACAGATCCTGGTAGACGTCCGAGACGGCGCGGGTGTAGGGATCAAGGCCGGGATCGCCGCCGAACAGCGACGCATACAGGGATGCGCCGTTGGCCAGCAACGTGGTTCCGACACGCGGCTGCAGGATGCCGTAACCGGAGTCGACGCAATCACCGTGCGTACCGAAGCGCGGACGATTGAGTGGATGCTGCATGGTGCCGACGAGTTCATGCGCGGTATCGCGCGGCAACTGCGTATCGGCATCGAGCGTGATCACATAACGTACATGACGAAGTGCGGCCACCTCGCCGACGATGCGGATGAATTTCGACCCATCGGCGCCGCGCAGCAGCGCATTGAGGTCGGCCAGTTTGCCGCGCTTGCGTTCTTCGCCCATCCACGTGCCTTCGCGCGCATTCCAGCGGCGCGGACGGTGCAGCAGGAAGAACAGCGGAGCGTCCTGATCTTCGGCATAGCATTCGTTGAGGCGTTCGATGCCGCGTGTCGCCGCGTCGAGGATTGCCGTATCGCCGGCGCAGTGTTCGCTGGCTGCATCGACGAAGTCGCCGAGAATGGCGAAACGCAGGTTGCCATCCCGATTCGCCAGGTAGCGGATCTCGAGATCGTCGACCTCATCCTCGGCGGCCTGCTCGCTCGACAGCAGGGTTGGCACGACGACGAGCGTTTTTGCCTCCACGGGAATGCCACGCGAATAGTCCATCTTCGGCAACGACTGCGGTGCGGTGAACAAGGCCGCGATCCAGTTGACGACAATCATCGCGAGCTGGCTCGATGCGATAACGAGCAGCACAATGGCCACGGACCGGAGGATCGTCGACATCTCCGACTGCCACAGGACGGCAGCCGGCGCGCCGGCAAAGGCCAGCGTCAGCGCGACCATGAGCACGATGTACCAAGCCAGCGGCACCTGCTGGCGCGACGGCTTGCTTCCGCAACCGAGTTCGAGTTGCGCCAGTCCGGCGTCGACGAGGAAATAGCCGACGTGCGCCTGTGCCGAATCCACTCCGCCGGCGGCGGCAGCATCCTGTGCCAGCAGCAGGGCGGCGGCGGCAACGTCTTCCTCGGCCTTCTTCGCCTTGCGCGCAAGGCGTTCGACGACGTGGCGATAGTCGTCGCGCGTGGCGAAGTCCATCTTCGCGTAGACGCCTGCCGGATCGGACGAGAGAAGCTGCTCTATCCGGCTCAATCCCTCGACAAACCCGCGCCAATCGGTCGACAGCAGGAGGCGCAGGCTGGCCACGCTGTTGCTCACCGACATCTGGTCGGCGGCCTGTTGCTGGTTTTCCGACTGCACGAGCTGTTCGATCGTCAGGCCCGCTTCGGACAAGCGTTGTTCAAGCCAAGAGACGGGCAGGGCGAGCGATGCGCTCTGGCCCTGCAGGCGTTGCATCAGTTCGGCCACGAACGAACTGCTGACCGGCGGCTCGGAGCGCGCCATGTCGGCGACCACGAGGATCAGGCTTTTCGGATCACGCGCGACCACTTGCGCCATTTCCTGGCCCCAGCGCGCGGCGAGGTCACGATGGCTGCGATCGACGGCGATATGCGTAGCGACTCGGCGCAGGTTCTCGATAAGAGCGAGCCGCAACATGATCGGGATCGCCCACAGCTCGCCGAGACTCAGCGGCGCCACACGCTGGTATGCAGCGACGAACCGGTGCAGGCTTTGCTGGTCGAAACGTCCGTCGCCATGCGAGATCGCATTGAGCGCGATGTCGTAGATGCGCGGTCGTCCACGCGACACGCCGTTGGCGAGCCGCGGCAACTGCCAGCTGTAGCCGCGCGGAAAATGCCTTCGCGCGGTACGCAGGTGTTCGTCGACGAGATAGTAGTTGTCAAGCAGCCACTCGCTGGCCGGGGTGACTCGCCGACCGTCGCGGATCGAGTCGGAGAGCAGGGCACAGGTACTGACGAGCACGGCCTCGTTCTCGTCGAGTCGCACCAGCAGGCCGTTGCGCGCACGCCCCGTCTGCACGCGATGGAAGCGCGCCAGAGTCTCTCCGTGCTCTTCCATCTGATCGGCACTGAACAGCTCGGCGCGCAGCGGCGCTTCGAGTTCGCCAGTGCCGGACGCACGTGGCACGGTGGCCGCAAACCATGATTTGAGCCAGCGGGTGGATCGAGCCGCAAACGTCATGCACACCCTCGGCAATGTCGCTATCGGAAATCGCGTCGACGCTGGGTCGGCAGCACACCCGTGACCCTGAACGGCGACGCATGAACAGCTTCGGAACCGCGTGAGCAGCGACGCGCAGCATGCCTGCGCAGATTAGCGCGTCGCGTGTCGAAGTGTTACACAGCGTGTCGAATGCAATCGAGGTCAACGCAGTAACGTGGTCAGTTCCACGCGACAACACGGGGCAACGGTCACGGCAATCCGCACGCCCAGCCGGATCGCCGCGCAGTCAGACAACTGCATGGACGCGGGCCCGCCACAGAAAAAGCCGATTGCGTGCGCGTCAACCAGACGTCTCTGGCATCCACGCGCTGGCCATCTTCGACCAGGCGCCATTGTCGAGTCGTGTACAGCTCGCACTCGTCGGACGCGACACGTTGTGCTTCAGATTGCGCCGCGTTGGGTGGTTCGACCAGATGTTGACGGGAGGCATCGGCCTGTCGCGTGACAATCGGCAGTGCATCGGACTCGCGCGCTCACCATCAGTCGCCAGCGCGGCAGCGATGAGAGGTCGAGTGGGTCGTTGAAAGTGGCACGTTGTTCGCCAGGCGCCGGTTCATCCCAGGCTGTCGGGTCCGGACTTTATTTGACATAATATGCATTGTGCATCATATCTGGGATTGCAGACGCAGGCGCCCGGCGGCTTTGCGCAGAATCCCCGAGCACGGATGCGAAAAGAAACCGACAGTCTTTGGCGGCATCATTGCCGACATGTCGTCTATCCTTGAGACATTGCATCAGCGTGGAACACTCCACGCGGCACTTTGCGGGAATCCAGCACCATGAACATCCGACTACCCACACACGGCGACGAACCGGGATTCGGGTCGACCTCGGCGGCGCTCTACAACGTCATCTATTGCAGCCGCGCCGCAGACGGCGTGGACGCGAAGGAAGTCGATCGCATCATTGAAACTTCCCAGCGCGAGAATGTTGCTCGCGGAATCACCGGCCTGCTGGTCTTCGGCAGCGGCATATTCTTCCAGTGGCTCGAGGGACCGCCGACCAGCGTGATTGAACTCATGGCGCTGATCCGATCAGACGATCGGCATCACTCGGTGGTCATGCTCAATCCCGGCGAAGCGGTCGATGACCGCATGTTCGGGGAATGGGCGATGGAGCTGGTTTCGGCAGAGGACATTCGCACGGTGCTGCTCGACGCGCTCGACGAAACGGATTCCCCAGCCAGCGCCAAGTCCCTGCGCGACATGCTCGAACAGCTGGAGATGGCCGAACTCGGCGAAGCGATTGATCGCGACTGAGGCTTGGCTGGTCCAGCCAATGCGTCCACTTCACCAATCGGTGGGCTTGTAGTCCTTGAGGAACTGACCCCAGACGTGGGTGCCGGTGTTGATGCCGTCGATGATCGGGTCGACGATACGGGCCGCCCCATCGAGGATGTCGAGCGGCGGATGGAAGCGTTCCTCCACGACCTTGCGCGCGGCGATATCGGCCGGATCCTCGTCGGTAACCCAGCCGGTGTCGACACTGTTCATGTGGATGCCGTCGTTGTGGTAATCGGTGGCGGCGGTTCGCGTCATCATGTTGAGGGCGGCTTTCGCCATGTTGGTATGCGGATGGCGCGTGGTCTTGAAGTTGCGGTAGAACTGTCCTTCCACCGCCGATACGTTGACGATGTGCTTGTCGCGACCGGGCGTTGCGAGCATCAGCGGCTTGAGCCGTGCGTTGATGATGAACGGTGCGATCGCGTTGACCAGTTGCACCTCGAGCAACTCGACCGACGACACCTCGTCCATCAGCAAACGCCAGGAATTGCGCCCGCGCAAATCGATCTGCTGCAGGTCCTGGTCGAGCCGGCCCTCGGGGAAAAGATGCTGCTGTGCGAGCAGGTCTTCCGGCAGCAGTGCCAGTTGTGACAGTTCGGCCGCGCGCACGAGGCCGTGCGCGTCGTCGAGATTCCCGATCGCCGTGCCCTGCCCCTGTGCATCGCCGACGAGCAGTCGCGCACCACGCAAACCGTCGTAGTTGCCGAGCAGGCGACGCACCGGTTCGGGCGCCTCATTCAGTGCGGCAGTCTCGTCGGCCATCATGTGCGCGTAGAACTCTGGCGGTCGGCGCACGGTCTGGCAGGCGTTGTTGATGATGAAATCGAGCCGATTGCGTGTGGCCAGCAACTCGCGGCAGAAGGCCTCGACGCTTGGCGTATGGCGCAGGTCGAGACCGTAGATCTGCAGGCGATCGCCCCACTCGGCGAAATCGGGCTCGTTGGCGTAGCGCGCCGCCGAGTCGCGCGGGAACCGAGTGGTCACGATCAGCGTCACGCCGGCACGCAGCAGCTTGAGTCCAGCCTGGTAACCGATCTTGACGCGACCACCGGTGAGCAGGGCGACACGACCGCTGAGGTCGGCGAGTTCGTTGCGCTTGCGGAAGTTGATCTCGGCGCAGAGCGGACACAACTGGTCGTAGAAGTGGTGGATCGTCGAGTACTTGACCTTGCATACGTAGCAATGCTGCGGCTCGATCGTTTCACGATGCGCGCCATCTTCGTCATCGCGATCGTGCGTGCTGAAATCCTTTGGCGGAAAGATGTTCGGCGTGGTGAACACGGGTTGGCGTCGCAAGGCACGGATGCCGGTTGAATCGAGCACGGCGTCGTCCTGGCGAACCTGCGCGGCGTTGCGCGCCTTTTCCGCCACTTTCAAACGCTGCCGACGCGCCACCGGATCGGGATGGTAGATGGCCGCCACGGCTTGATGCAGCCGCTGGCGTTCATCCGCCGGCAATTGTTCGAGCAGGCTCCAGTCGGCCGCTATCGACTCGAGAAGGTCGAGTGCCGCGCGTGCGCGGTCAGTCAGGTCAGTTTCCTCGTGATCCATCGCAGTCATCGTCAAGCCTGTGGAAATGGTCGATGGAGCGGAGCAATCCGTGCTGCATGCCCATTCAACCGCGGGCGCGGATTCTAGTCGATATCGGTGTATTGCTGCGTCGAAACGGACTCGTCCCACGGCGCTTGGCTCTGTCTGGAACGACCGCCGCGCTGGCGACGAAGCGGCTTCGTCGCGGACGATCATCCATTTGGCGCGAATCGTGCATTCTCCCTGAACAAGTTCGGGCGTATCCATCTGCACAGGTGTATACGTACTCTTCGGGATTGAAAAACGGGTTGCGCCTCGGCGACAGCCGCCATTCGCGTGCATTGCGTGCACCGGACGGCGAGCCTGCCTGCAGCGAAAATCTCCCCATCACGCAGCCGTTCAGGAGACCGATGAAAGCCCGTCGCACCCCTGCTCCAAGCAGCCAGAACAAGGCTGCCACCGGCATCTCGGGCCTCGACGAGATCACGCGGGGAGGCTTGCCGCGCGCTAGGACCACGCTGATCGTCGGCGGCGCCGGCTCGGGCAAGACCGTGCTCTCGCTGCAGTTCCTCGTGCACGGCGCTCGCGCCTGCAATGAAGCCGGAATTTTCGTCGCGTTCGAGGAAAGCGCCGAGCGCATCGCGATCAATGCGCAAAGTTTCGGCTGGGACATCGAATCGCTCACGCCTGGCCAACTGACCTTCATCGATGCGCAGCCGGACGCGAATGTCGTGCGCTCCGGCGATTTCGACCTCGAGGCACTCTGTGCCGTACTCGATCACGCGATCGAGCAGTCCAACGCCAAGCGGATCGTCTTCGATGCGCTCGATGTTGTGCTCGCGCTTCTTCCGGACGCGGCCGCGCGCCGACGCGAGCTGTATCGGATCCACAACTGGCTGCTGGTGCGCGCGCTGAGCGGCATCATGACCTTCAAGGCAGGCGTCGACGAGACTGCCTGGATCACCGAGCAACCGTTCGGGTTCCTGCAGTTCATGGTCGACTGCGCCGTGATCCTCAACCACTCGGTCGTGCTCGGCGTCTCGCAACGCAACCTGCGCGTGCAGAAGTACCGGGGCTCAAGCTTCGATGAGAACGAGTATCCGTTCCTGATCGGACGCAGCGGCTTCGAACTTGCGGTCATCCGGCCGATAGCGGTGCTCGCGGAATCGTCGAGTTCGGAACGCGTGTCGAGCGGCG
Source organism: Lysobacterales bacterium (assembly GCA_038259445.1). Classification (GTDB taxonomy): domain Bacteria; phylum Pseudomonadota; class Gammaproteobacteria; order Xanthomonadales; family Rhodanobacteraceae; genus Dokdonella. Next base: position 15,700 of record JBBSOU010000025.1, read on the forward strand.
TCGAACGACTCGACACGATGTTGAATGGTGGGTATTACCGCGGCGCCAGCATACAGATCACCGGATTTTCCGGAACCGCGAAGAGCACGCTCGCTGCCTGCTTCGCCGAAGCGGCCTGCAAACGCGGCGAGCGCACGCTGTTCGTGAGTTTCGATTCGGATGCACGTGAACTCGCGCGCAATCTGGTCTCGGTCGGAATCGACCTCGACAAGCATGTCGAATCAGGCTTGCTGCACATCGTTTCCGCGCGTTCCATCATCGGCAGTTCGGAAACCTGTTTCGTGCGCATCAAGGCGCTCGCTTTCGAGCACGAGGCCGTGTGCATGGTGGTAGATCCGGTGTCGACGTGGGCGCGGTCGGTCAACGACCTGACTGCGCCGACGGTAGGCGAACGCCTCATCGACTGGTCCAAGGCGAACGGTGTGACATTGCTGTTCACGCGACTGTTCGACGATGTGTCGACCGAAATCCATGTCGATTCCCCGCTGCAGATCTCCACCCTTGCCGATACCTGGATTCATCTGAACTACCTCGTGCAGGCAGGCGAGCGCAATCGCGGGCTCTCGATCATCAAGTCACGCGGCACCTCGCATTCCAATCAGGTGCGCGAGCTATTGTTGAGTGACGAGGGTGTGACGCTGGCCGATGCCTACACTGCCGGCGGCGCCGTGCTGATGGGCACGCAGCGCTGGCAGAAGGAGCGCAGTGAGCGCAACGAGGCGGAGTCCGACGAGGTCACGCGCGAGCTGATGCGCGTACGCCTGGATTCCGAGGAGGCAGAGCTTGCCATGCGCCTGAAATCGCTCGAGATCGAGTTGCATGCCAAGCAAGTGGAGAAGGCACTGCTCGTGCGCACCACCGACGCGCGGATCGGCGAACTGACGCGTGAACGTGACCATATCGACGAACTTCGCGGTCGCGACACGCCGAAGAAGCGCGGTCAGCGCCGCAAATGAAGCCCAAGCGCAACACGCATTTCCTGTTGTACGTGGCGGGCGACGGCCCGAACTCGACGCTGGCACTGGCCAATCTCAACGCGGTGTGTCGCAGTCGGCTGAAGGAATCGCACTCGATCGACGTGATCGACGTGTTCCGCGATCCGGATCGCGCGATCCGGGACCGCGTTTTCATGACGCCGACGCTGATCAAGCTTTCGCCGCAGCCGACCATCAAGATCATCGGCAATCTCAGCGACCGCGCGCCATTGCTTCGTGCGCTCGGCGTCGCGCCGGATGGCACATGAGCAGTGTTCCCGGGGACCTCGACGAAGGTGCGGATGAGCTCGCTGCGCTGATCGCGACCTTGCATCGCACCGGCCGCCGGATCGAAGCGTTGACGGGTGGCCAGGTCGATGCCGTCTCCGACCGTTACGGACGGCCGTTCCTGCTGCGTGGCGCACAGGAGCAAGTGCGGCGCAGCGAGGCGGCGATCTTCGACGCCCTGCCGGCGATGATCGCCCTGCTCGACCCGAAAGGCATGATCCTGTCGGTGAATGCCGCGTGGCGGATTGCCGGCGCCAATAATGATCTGACCACGACGGCCTCGTGTGTCGGCGAGAACTACCTCGATATCTGCGATGTCGACCAGGATTCCGGGGAGTTCTCGGGGGCCGATCTGGCCACCGAGATTCGCGCGGTTCTCGACGGCAGCAAACCCAGCTTCACGATCGAGTACCCGTGCGAGTCGCCGGCCGGGATGAAATGGTTCCTGATGACGGTCAACCCGATTTCGGCGGACGCCAGGCACGGCGTCATCGTCATGCATCTCGACATCACGGAAAGAAAGGTCAACGAACACTCGCTGTTGCGCTACGGCGCGGCGATGGATGCGATCGGCGACGCGATCTACATGATCGACCGCGCCAGCATGCGTTGCATCCATGTCAACGCTGCCGCGTGCGCTCTGCATGCATTGAGCAGCGCGGACATCATCGCCTCCGACCCCTGGCTTCTGATCGGCGGAACGCGCGCCGAACTCGAAGATGCCTATGACGAGCTGATCGTGCTCGGTACGACGTCGGCACCCTTCGAGCTCGAACGCGCGCTGCCGGACGGCACGACCGCGTGGCTCGAATTGCGTCGCCACGCGCAGCGCTCCGGTGATGGCTGGACCATCATCTCGCTCGTACGCGACATCACGGCGCGCAAGCGCGCTGACACAAAGATCAAGCGGCTCAGCCGCGTGCACGCGATGATGAGCAGCATCAACGCGCTGATGCTGCGCGTCACCAGTCGTGCTTCACTGTACGAAGAGGCGTGCCGCATCGCCGTGCAGGTGGGCGGGTTCCGCATGGCGTGGATCGGCGCGGTCGCCAGTGAAAGCGGCGACAGCAATATGCTGGCGTGGCACGGCGTCAAGCCGGGCTTGGCCGAACATCTCGCGATCGCGCACGCCGGTGCCTCGCAGGAGCCCGCGGCGCAGGCCTACGCGACGCCGGCGACCTGCAACGACATCGAAACGGAGGCACGCTTCTCGGTGATCCAGCAGGACCTGCTGACCCATGGCATCCGTTCGTTCGGATGCTTCCCGCTGGTCGTGCGCGGTCGCACGGAACTGATCATGGCGCTCTATTCGGCAGAAAAGCACGTCTTCGACGATGAGGAAACGAGCTTGCTCGTCGAGCTCACGCGTGACCTTGCCTTCTGCCTCGGGCATATCGATACCGAACAGCGTATGCACTACCTCGCCAGCTACGACGAGCTGACCGGGCTCGCCAACCGCAGTGTTTTCGTCGATCGTCTCGGCGAGGCCGTCCGGATTGCGACGAGCAACGGAAAGCGGGTTGCCGTTGTCGTACTCGATGTGGAACGATTCAGCACATTAAACGAGAGCCTCGGTCGGCAGGCTGGCGATCTGCTGCTGACCCAGGTCGCCCACTGGCTGCAATCGGCGATCGGCGGGGCAAGCCTGACTGCTCGCGTCGGCCCCGATGTTTTCGCGATTGCCCTGCCAGATGTCGGCAATGACCGTGACGTCGCGCGCACGCTGGCCGCCGAGCTTGCCGCGTTCCGTCTGCACAAATTCGTGATCGACAACGCGCCGTTCCGAATCGCCGCGCGCATCGGCGTTTCGATGTCTCCCGACGACGGCGCAGACGCCGCAACCTTGCTGCGCAATGCCGAGTCGGCACTCGAAAAAGCCAAGCTCGACAAGTGCGAGCTGGCCTTCTACGAACAGAAGATGAGTGATGCCCTGGCCTTGCGATTGACGATGGAGAATCGTCTGAGGAATGCACTGGAGCACGAGCAGTTCGTGCTTCACTATCAGCCGAAGTTCAACATGATCACCGGCATGCTGACCGGTGCCGAAGCACTTCTGCGCTGGAACGATCCACGTCAGGGCCTGGTGCAACCGGCAAGGTTCATTCCGATCCTTGAAGAAACCGGAATGATCGTCGAGGTCGGTCGATGGGTCATGCGTCGCGCCATTGCCGACTTTCTCCACTGGCGTTCGAAGGGGCTCGAGCCTGTTTGCATTGCGGTCAATGTATCCCCAATGCAGTTGCGCCATCCGAAGTTCGTCGAAGACGTCACTGATGCGATTGCTGCCATCGCAGATACGCCGGGATGTCTCGAGCTCGAAATCACCGAGAGTCTGGTGATGGAAAACGTGGAGCTCACGATGGCAACCCTGCAGGCATTGCGTGCAATCGGCGTCAGGATCGCGATTGACGATTTCGGCACCGGATTTTCCTCGCTGAGCTATTTGTCCCGTCTGCAGGTCGACACGCTCAAGATCGACCGAGCCTTCATTGTCGACATGTCGCTCGCCGCGCATAACCTTGCGCTGGTCTCGACAATCATCAACCTCGGCCACTCACTCAAGCTCAACGTGGTCGCCGAAGGCGTCGAGACCGAGGAACAGCAGCGTCTGCTGCGCCTGCTCAAATGCGACGAATTCCAGGGATACGTCGTCAGCCCGGCGGTCATGGCGTCGACATTCGCGGAAAAATTCCTGGTTCCCCACGATGCCTCGATAGTGGAGCGCTGACGATGCTGAGTACCGGGCCGGTACAGAGTGCGATCTTCAATGGTGCCAACTTTTCGAGCATCGCCACCGATGCAGACGGTGTCATCCAGATTTTCAACCTCGGTGCCGAGAGGATGCTTGGATACGACGCACGCGAGATGGTCAACCTGCTGACCCCGGCCGACATTGCCGATCCGCAGGAACTGGTCGCGCGTGCGCGTGCCCTGAGCGATGAACTCGGCACGACGATATCCCCCGGCTTCGAGGCGCTTGTCTTCAAGGCGTCGCGCGGCATCGAGGACATCTACGAACTGACCTACATCCGCAAGGACGGCAGCCGGTTCCCGGCGGTGGTGTCGGTGACGGCGGTGCGCGATCCGGACGGTTCGATCATCGGCTACCTGCTGATCGGAACCGACAACACCGCCCGCAAGAAGGCCGAGGAAGCGTTGCTCGAGGCGGGTGCACTGCAGACGGCGATCTTCAACAGTGCAAATTTCTCGAGCATCGCCACCGATGCCGAGGGTGTCATACAGATCTTCAACGTCGGCGCGCAGCGCATGCTCGGCTACGCTGCGCACGATGTCGTCAATCGCATCACGCCGGCCGACATCTCTGATCCGGAGGAACTGGTCGCACGAGCCCGCGCGTTGAGCCTCGAGTTGGCGACGATGATCTCGCCTGGCTTCGAGGCGCTGGTGTTCAAGGCGTCGCGCGGAATCGAAGACATCTACGAGTTGACCTACGTGCGCAAGGACGGCAGCCGATTCCCGGCGATCGTGTCGGTCACCGCACTGCGCGATGTCAACGATCAGATCATCGGCTACCTGCTGATCGGCACAGACAACACCGCGCGCAAGGAAGTGGAGCGTGCGCAGGCGTTGCTGGACCAGCGCTTGCGCGATCAGCAGTTCTATACGCGCTCGCTGATCGAATCGAACGTCGACGCGCTGATGACGACGGATCCGCAAGGCATCATCTCCGACGTCAACGAGCAGATGATGACGCTGACCGGCTGCACTCGTGACGAGCTGATCGGCGCGCCGTGCAGGAACTTCTTCACGGATCCTGCGCGCGCGGATGCGGCGATCGAGCGCGTGCTCACAGAAAACAAGGTCAGCAACTACGAACTGACGGTGCGTGCGCAGGATGGGGAAGAAACCGTGGTGTCCTACAACGCCGCCACTTTCCACAACCGCGATCGCAAGCTGCAGGGCGTGGTCGCCTCGGCCCGCGACATCACCGAACTCAAGCGCTACCAGCTCACACTGCACGAGAAGAACCTCGAGTTGCAGCACGCCAGCCGCATGAAATCCGAGTTCCTGGCGACGATGTCGCACGAATTGCGCACGCCGCTGAATGCCATCATCGGCTTCAGCGAAGCGCTCAAGGACGGTCTGATCGGCGCGATGGACCCTGTGCAGACCGAATACATCGGAGACATCTTCTCGAGCGGGCAGCACCTGTTGTCGTTGATCAACGACATCCTCGACCTGTCCAAGGTCGAGGCCGGCATGATGACGCTGGAACTGGAAGCGGTCGACATCAACAGCCTGCTCGCCAACAGCCTGTCGATCGTGCGGGAAAAAGCCGCCAATCAGGGCATCCGGCTTGAGCTGGACATCGACGAGGAGTTCGGCCTCATCGAACTCGACATGCGCAAGACCAAACAGATCGTCTACAACCTGCTTTCGAATGCGGTCAAGTTCAGTTCCACAGGCAGCAATGTGGCCTTGCGCGCACGTCACGTGACGCGGGCCGAGGTCGGAAGCATTGCCGGGAACTGGCCTCTGCGCAGCTTCCCGCTGGCCGCGAGCAACCACGACGAATTTCTTGAAGTCGCGGTCATCGATACCGGCTTGGGCATCTCGTCAGCCAGCATGCAACACCTTTTCGAAGCCTTCAGCCAGATCGACAGCGGCCTGGCGCGGCGCTTCGAAGGGACCGGGCTGGGACTGGCGATGGTCAAGCAACTGGCGGCCCTCCACGACGGTACGGTGGCTCTCGCCAGCGCCGAGGGGGAAGGAGCCAACTTCACGGTCTGGTTACCCTTGCAGCGATCCCCCGAGGCCGGGGAAGTCGACCAGGGGTTGCCGCGCGAGGCCCCGATGAAACGGAGCGATCGCGTGGCTCTGGTGGTGGAAGACGACAGCCAGGCCGCCGACGTCGTGCGCAGGCTGCTCGAAGCGGAAGGTTTCAGGGTCCTGATTGCAACCAGCGCGGAGCGTGCACTCGAGATCGCACCCTTGCAGCCTCTGAGTCTGATCACCATCGACATACGCCTGCCCGGCATCGACGGCTGGGAGTTCCTGCAGCGGGTGCGCGAGACGAGTGCGACGACACTGGTCCCGGTCGTGATCATTGCCGGAATGGCCAATACCAGCATGGCGCTCGCCCACGGCGTGACCGCCGTTCTGCAAAAGCCGATTTCGCGCGCGCAGTTGAGCAGTTCCCTGAGCAGCCTGGGCATGCACCCGATTGCTCACCGCACCTATACGGTGCTGGTAGTGGATGACGACCAGAAAGCGGTCGAGGTGGTTGCAGCGTTCCTGCTGGCTCCCGCTTACGCGGTGGTTCGCGCATACTCTGGAACTGAAGCGATCACGCTTGCCCAGCGCCTGCGACCCGATCTGATCGTATTGGACCTCATGATGCCCGAGGTGAGCGGATTCGATGTCCTCGATGCCTTGCGCCTCAAGCGCGAGACGGCGCGCATCCCGGTGCTGGTGGTCACCGCCAAGCTGGTCTCCTCGGCGGAGCACGCAGCGCTTACCGGCACCACGGGATTTCCCGTGCGCGTGCTGGAGAAGGCGACGTTTGACGGCGAGCACTTCATCGCGGAAGTCAGGCGCGCAATATCGCCCATCCAGGAGCGTTGAGTGGCAAAGGTCCTGATCATCGAAGACAATCCTGCCAATCTCAAGCTGGCCTCCCTGTTGTTGCTCAAGGCCGGCTACGAGGTGATCAGCGCTGTCGATGCCGAAACCGGCTTGACCGTGGCACGGCGTGATTCCCCCGATCTGATTCTCATGGACATGCAATTGCCCGGCATGGATGGACTGGCAGCGACCACGATGCTCAAGAAAGACCCGGCCACCGCAGCAATACCCGTGATTGCGCTGACCGCGATGGCGATGAAGGCTGACCAGGAACGTACCCATGCAGCGGGTTGCGATGCATACATCGCCAAACCGCTGCGCTACAAGGAACTCTACGAGCAGGTGAGAATACTGCTCGGCAACCGCAGCGATGCCGGGACTGCAGCGAAGCCGGTTTGATGTCCCAGCCCTCGGCCAGCATCCTCATTGTCGATGACGAGGAACGAAACTGCCGTCTGCTGGAGGCATTGCTGCGACCGGAAGGCTATTCGACACGAACCGCCCACAGCGGCAGGGCGGCGCTGGACCTGATCAGCGAACAGCCGCCTGATCTGATCCTGCTCGACGTGATGATGCCCGAAATGGACGGGCACGCGGTTGCACGGCACCTCAAGGCCAATGCCGCGACATCGAACATACCGATCATCATGGTCACCGCACTGATTGATCGCGAGGCACGACTTGCCGGGCTCAATTCCGGTGCCGAGGAATTTCTCAGCAAACCTGTCGATCGCGCCGAGCTGTGGCTGCGCGTACGCAATCTCCTGCGTCTGAAGAATCTCGGCAACCAGCTGCAACAGCACACAGCGAATCTCGAGCAACAGGTCCTCGCCCGTACCGAGAGCCTGCGTGCGAGCGAGCTGCTGTTTCGGCAGATGGCCGACAACATCAGCGACATGTTCTTTCTCATCGACGCGCGCACGGCCATGTTGCTGTATGTGAGCCCGGCTTACGAACGCATATCGGGTCGAGCCTGTGCCAGCCTGTATGGCGAAGCCTGTGGCTGGTACGACGACGTGCTCGAGGCCGATCGCGTCGGCTTTGCCGGGGACTGGCAACAGGCCCGCGCCGAGGGCGACCACGAATTCGAACACCGCATCGTCCGTGCCGACGGAGCCATTCGCATCATCGAGGCACGCTGCTTTGCCGTGCGCAATGCGCTTGGCGAGCTCGTGCGTGTTGCAGGCGTGGCCAAGGACATCAGCGAATCGCGCCAGGCCACGCAAAGGATCGCGTTCCTCAATCGTGTCTACGTGGTTCTGAGCAGCATCAACGCACTCATCGTACGGGTGGGCAGCAAGCAAGAACTTTTCCGCGAGGCGTGCAGCATTGCGGTCGAGGCAGGTGGCTTTCGCATGGCCTGGATAGGCATGCTGGACGCCGAACTCGGCAGGATCGTGCGCATCGCATCATCCGGAATCGACAGCGACCTCTCAGGTTCGATTGCCTCACTGCTGGCTTCGCACGAGCTCGCTCGAGACACGATGATTGGCCGCGCGATGCTCCAGAAGTCGCCGATTGTCGCCAACACGGCCCGCCACGACCCCGGAGTGCTGCTCGCCAGCGAGCACGCAAGGGCGGGCATCCGTTCGATCGCGGTGTTGCCGCTGCTGGTCGGCGATGCAGCGGTCGGCATACTTGCGTTGTACGCCGCGGAGAGCGATTTCTTCCAGTCGGAAGAATTGCAGTTGCTCGGCGAGCTGGCTGGCAACATCGCGTTCGCAATCGACCATCTGGCCAAACAGGAACAGCTCGACTACCTCGCCTATTACGATTTGCTCACGGGGCTGGCCAATCGAACGCTGTTCGTCGAGCGCGTCGCCCAGCATCTGCGCAGCAACCCGGACGACACCCAGCAACTCGGCGTGCTGCTGGTCGACCTCGCCCGCTTCAAGAACATCAACGACAGCCTCGGACGTCACGCCGGTGACTCGCTGCTGCGCCAGGTTGCCGCGTGGTTGACCCGGCTGGTCGGTGATGCCAGCGGGGTTGCCCGCGTCGGCGCCGACCAGTTTGCACTGCTTTTGCCGGTGGTCGGACAGAACGCCGATTTTGTTCGACGGGTCGAGGATGCTCTCGACGCGTTCGCTGCCCAGCCGTTCCGGCTCGACGATGGAGTCTTCCGTATCGTCGCAAAAGTTGGAATCGCGCTTTTCCCCAACCACGGTGCGGAGGCGGAATCACTGCTGGCGAACGCCGAGTCGGCACTCAAGCAAGCCAAGTCCAGCGGCGACCGCCAGCGCATGTTCGTAGACGGAATGGGTGCCACCGCAGCGGGGCGACCGACGCTTGAACACAAGTTGCGTCAGGCCCTCGACAACGGCGAGTTCGTACTTCACTACCAGCCCAAGGTCAATCTCGCCAGTCGCTTGCCGACCGGGGCCGAAGCGCTGATCCGGTGGAACGATCCGAACAGCGGCCTTGTGCCTCCCGATCGCTTCATTCCGGTGCTCGAGGAAACCGGTTTGATCCACGAAGTCGGGCGCTGGGCACTGAAGCAGGCCGTACTCGATCATCAGACGTGGCGCGACAGCGGTTTGGGCAGCGTGCGCATTGCGGTCAACGTCTCGCCCATGCAGCTGCGCCATGGCAGTTTCCTCAACGATATCGGACTCGCCGTGAGCAGCGACGTCGCCGCCAATGCAATCGAGCTCGAGATCACCGAGAGCGTGATCATGGAAGATGTCCGGCTGAGCATTGCCACGCTCTCGGCGATCCGTGCGATGGGCGTATCGATCGCCATCGACGACTTCGGCACGGGCTTCTCCTCGCTCAGCTATCTGGCGAAATTGCCGGCGGACACCTTGAAGATCGACCGATCCTTCGTCACCGACATGACCATCAATGCAGACGGTGTCGCGCTCGTGTCCGCGATCATCAATCTTGCCCATTCGCTCAAGATGAACGTGGTTGCCGAGGGCGTGGAAACCGACGAGCAGGCCACGCTCCTGCGCTTGCTCAATTGCGATGAGTACCAGGGTTTCGTCTACAGCGCGGCCGTTCCGGCCGACGAGTTCGCGCGCCGATTCCTTTCTTCGCCGCCACCGTCGTCCTGAGCGCACTCGTCGACAGCGAACGGTGCGAGTGCATGCGTGGAGTTTCGAGTTCACGCGCGGGCAGGCCAACGAGCTGGAATTGCGGTTCCTTGCTGTTCCAGCGCACATGGCACTTCGGCATGATCGCTGAGAACGTGAGGGCAAGATTACCCCCCTGCCCGCTCAAAAGCCGTGAGGCGACCAATCTGCCGAGGGGATTCGATCCGCAGCATTGCCATCACTCAAGGGTTCGACCCTTGCTGAGCGAATTCGTGACAGGTGTTCTGTGGGGAATCGAACATACACGGGTTGCCGAATCACGGACACTCATGGCGGCAGCGTCGTGCGTGCCGTGGATGAAGATCACGTCACGCGTCGGCGCAAAGGCAGCAGGCCGTCTGCCGATCGATTGATTCAACCGCACCGGGAGACGGATTTTCATGCTCAATGACTTCGTCAGCGAACAGCGACAGGAAATCGTGCAGCGCTGCAAGGCCAAGGCCCTGCTTCGCAGTAGCGAAGTGAAACGCGCCGACAATCCCGACGATCTCGTCCACTCCTTGCTAGACCAGATTTCGGCAAGTCTGGCTGCCCATGAGGTGTCTGCGGGCGGGATCGACGAACAACTGCACACATCCGCAGGTGAGACCGAACGGGCCATGCCGGAGTGCAGTGGCGGATTGACCCGTTTCAGTTTTACCGTCGCGCGCGTCGTGCAAGAGTATGGCGACATCTGCCAGTCAATCACCGAGCTGGCGCATGAACACGACGTGGTCATTCCGGCGCGGGAATTCGGTGTGTTCAGTCTGCGCCTGACCCAGGCCATTGCCGAAGCAGCCGAGGCGTCGTGCGCCGCACGCGAGCAGGTTTTCCGTGAACGCGCCGAAGTGCTGCACGATCGGCTCGAACAATTCACTGTCGAGCACGAACACCTGACCCGCGTTGCGGCCGATGCGTTGGCGGCGGTCGAGATGCTCGCTGTCGTCGACGGCGAACCGGCGCGGCACCTCGGACGATCACTCGAGGAGCTTGGCTGGCTGGTCAGGCATGTCCTTCCCGAATTGCGGCTGGCATCGGCCAGAACCATCCTGATCTAGCCGTTTGCAGATCAGCAAGGCGCACGCCGTCTCTCCAGTACGCGGAAAACGGGTGCGCAGCCCGCCGGCACCGCGCCGTCGGGCCCGCGCCTCAGCAAACGCTCAATCGAATATCTTGCCCGGATTGAGAACTCGGTACGGATCGAGCACGCGCTTGATTCCACGCATCACCTCAATCTCGGCGGCGCTGCGCGTGCCTTGCAGGTAATGCTTCTTCACCAGCCCGATGCCATGTTCGGCCGAAATGCTGCCGCCGAATGATGCCAGGGTATCGGCGAGCACGCGCGTGACGTGTTCGCACTGCGCAACGAAGTCGACTTCGCTCATTGCCGACGGCTTGACCACGTTGATGTGCAGATTGCCGTCGCCGATGTGACCGAACCAGACCACGTCGACATGCGGGTACTCGCGCGCGAACAGTTCCTGCATCGCCTGCATGAACTCGGGGATCACACTGACGCGCACCGAAATGTCGTTCTTGTACGGCCGATAAGTGGCCAGGCTCTCGGTGATGCCTTCACGCAACCGCCACAGCGCCTGCGCCTGTGAATCGCTCTGGCTGATTACGCCGTCCTCGACCCAGCCATGCTCCGCGCAGGTCTCGAACACGCCGAGCGCCGCTTCGCGCTGCGCCTCGGTACCGGCATCGAACTCGGTGATGACATAGAACGGCGAGTCGCCTTCGAAAGGCCGCTGGGCACCATGCGCGACGACATGGTGGAGGGCGCGATCGGTGAAGAACTCGAACGCGCTGAGCGACAACCCCGCTCGGCACGCATCGAAAACACGCATCAGCGCATCCATGGCCGGCAGCGCGAATACCATCACGTTCGATGCCGGCGGCGGGTCGGTCAGGCGCAGGGTTGCTTCGACGACGATGCCGAGCGTGCCTTCGGAGCCAATCATGAGGTGGCGCAGGTCGTAGCCGCTCGAGTTCTTGATCAGGCCGCGGTTGAGATCGAGCAGGTTTCCGCAGCCGTCGACGACTTTCAGACCGCCGATCCACTCGCGCGTGTTGCCGTAGCGGATCACTCGGATGCCGCCGGCATTGGTGGCGATGTTGCCGCCGATCGAACACGAGCCGCGCGCGCCGAAATCAACCGGGTAGATCAGGCCGTGCGCGGCAGCAGCCTTGTGCACGGCTTCCAGCGGTATACCTGGTTGCACGGTCATGGTGCGGTCGATCGGATCGAAGGCGAGTACGCGGCTCATGCGCTCGAGGCTCACAACGAGTTCGCCCTGCGCCGCCACCGCGCCACCGGAAAGTCCGGTTCGGCCGCCCGACGGAACGATCGCCATGGCATGTTCGACCGCCCAGCGCGTGATCGCCTGCACCTGCTCGATGCTCGACGGCAGCGCAATTGCCATCGGCGCAGGCGTCCAGCGACGCGTCCAGTCCCGCCCGTAATGCTCGAGATCGGCGGGGTCGGTCTTGAGCAGCAGGTCGGGCTGCGATCGGGACAGAGTGGTGAGCGCGGCGTCGGACATCGGCAGTACGGGATCGATGGCCTTTCAGCGTGCCAGCGTAGACCGCGGACGTCCACTGTTGCGACGCCGCATCGGGCTCGTGTTCTGGCATAGTGCACGCCCCGCAGAGCGCGCGATCCCCGCGACCCGGGAGCGTGTCACTGCGAAGAACAGCAATCATGAAGAAGACGTCATTTCCGAAGCAGGACATCCGCGTATTGCTGCTCGAAGGCATCAGCCGCAGCGCGATCGAGACATTTGCAGCAGCCGGCTACACGCAGATCGACTTCCACGAAAAATCGCTTTCCGACGCCGAACTGAAGCAGCGCATCGCCGAAGCGCATCTGGTCGGCATCCGCTCACGCACGCAGTTGACCGCGGACGTACTCGACCACGCCAAACGGTTGATCGCGATCGGCTGTTTCTGCATCGGCACCAATCAAGTCGATGTCGCCGCCGCGCAGGCGCTCGGCGTGCCGGTATTCAATGCGCCCTACTCCAACACGCGCAGCGTGGCAGAACTGGTCATTGCCGAAACCATCCTGCTGATGCGCCGCATTCCGCAGAAGAATGCCGAGTGCCATCGCGGTGGCTGGTCGAAATCGGCCGCTGGCAGCTTCGAGGTCCGCGGCAAGGTGCTCGGCGTGGTTGGCTACGGGCACATCGGTACGCAGGTCGGCCTGCTCGCGGAAAGCCTTGGCATGCAGGTGATCTTCCACGACATCGAGGCCAAGCTCACGCTCGGCAACGCACGCGCGGCGGCAAGTCTCGATGATCTGCTCGCCCGTGCCGACGTGGTAAGTCTGCATGTTCCCGAAACGCCCTCGACACGCATGATGTTCGCCGCCGAACAATTCCAGCGCATGCGCCCAGGCAGCGTGTTCATCAATGCAGCACGCGGCACCGTGGTCGATGTCGATGCGCTGGCCGACGCGCTGCGCATCGGGCATCTCGCCGGCGCCGCCGTCGATGTGTTCCCGGTGGAGCCGCAAGGCAACAAGGATCCGTTCGAATCGCCGCTGATCGGCATGGACAATGTGATCCTCACCCCACACGTTGCCGGCAGCACGCTCGAGGCACAGGACAATATCGGCATCGAGGTCGCGGCCAAGTTGGTGCGCTACAGCGACAACGGCTCGACGCTCTCGGCAGTCAACTTTCCCGAAGCGACCCTGCCCGGCCATCCGCACAGCCACCGCCTGCTGCACATCCATCGCAACGTGCCGGGCATGCTCTCGCGCGTCAACGAGATCTTCTCGCGCGAGAACATCAACATCGACGGCCAGTTCCTGCAGACCAACGCAGCGATCGGTTACGTGGTGGTCGATGTGTCGACCACTGAAGCGCAAGCCGCCTCACTCAAGGACGCGCTCGCCGGCATACCGGGGACGCTGCGCACGCGCGTTCTCTATTGAGGACGCGGCGGCGTCACTCGTTGGCCGCCTCCTCGCGTCCCTGTTGACGGATCAGCGCTTCCTGGCGTGCATCTTCGATCGACTCGCGCACGGCAGCGACGTCGGCCTCGTGCTCGTCGAACACGAAGCGGCCCGTCAGCGGGCTGTCGACGCGCAACTCGCCGTGTTCGTACAAGGCCCAGATCTCCTCGCCGTAGTGCGTATCGGCGAGATCGGGCGTGAATCGCGCGAGGCTGTCGCGCACGTTGTGCACATCACGCAGGAACATGGCGCGCGCGGCGTTGTTGCCCGAGGCACTGACCACCTGCGGGAAATCGATAAGGACCGGCCCTTCCGGCGCGATCAGCACGTTGTACTCGGACAGATCGCCGTGGATGAGGTCGATGCACAACATGCGCACGATATCGCGCATCAGCGTGTCGTGGTACGCGCGCGCCAGTTCGCGCGACAGCTCCACTTCAGCCAACCGCGGCGCGCTGTCGCCATCGCTGTCACAGACCAGATCCATCAGCAGAACGCCGTGGAAATACCCACGCGGCTGCGGCACGTGCACGCCGGCCGCGGCGAGTTGGTAGAGCACCTCGACTTCGGTGTTCTTCCAGGCGGTTTCCTGCTCGCGACGCCCGAACTTGCTGGCCTTGCCGATCGCCCTGGCCTGCCGGCTGCCGCGTACCTTGCGGCCCTCCTGGTACTGCACGCGCGCCTGAAAGCTGCGCTGTGCCATGTTCTTGTAGACCTTGGCACAGAGGATCTCGTCACCTCGGCGAACCGTGTACACGGAGGCTTCCTTGCCGCTCTTGAGCGGACGCAAGACCTCGTCGATCACGCCGTCCTCTATGAGTGGTTGCAACCCACTTGGAATCTTCATCAACGACACGTATGGCGGCGGCAACGACGGATAGTAGCAGTCCGCCGGCTGCTTGTTTCGTCGGCCATCAGCGCATTGCCGTCGATCCGGAAACGAGCGCTCCAAAGCACTTTCGGCGGCGATTCATCCGCAGCCCTCGACAGTGAACGCCATGGAACCCGTCCGTGGCGTTCGCCTTGGGTAGCGAGCGCTACAGTTTCGGCAGATCGAACACGAGCACCTCGGCGTCGTCACCGTTGCCGACGTTGATCGCCGATTCGTTCTCGAAGCGCAGCGCATCACCGGCCTGCAGCGAGTGGCCATTGACGACCACGCGTCCGCGCGCAACGTGCACGTAGCCAATGCGCGTGCGATCGAGCACCTGCTCGGCCTGTTCTGCGCCATCGAACAGTCCGGCGTGCACGCTTGCGTCCTGATGGATGCGCACTGACCCGTCACGACCGTCGCCACTGACGATCAGGCGCAGACGGCCACGCTTTTCTGCCATCGTGAAGTGCTTCTGTTCGTAGGAAGGCGTCACGCGGTGTTCGGCGGGAATGATCCAGATCTGCAGGAAATGGGTCTTGCCGCTGTTGCTGTGGTTGAACTCCGAATGCTCGACACCGCTACCGGCGCTCATGCGCTGCACATCGCCCGGGACGATGGTCGAACTCGTTCCCATCGAATCCTTGTGCCCGAGTGCACCGTCGAGCACATAGCTGATGATTTCCATGTCGCTGTGGCCATGCTGGCCGAAACCCCGGCCGAGCTCGATGCGATCTTCGTTGATGACGCGCAGCGGCCCCCAGTGCACGTGCTCCGGATCGTTGTAGCCGGCGAACGAGAAGCTGTGATACGAATCGAGCCAACCGTGATTGACATGGCCGCGTTCGTTGCCAGGACGCAAGGTGATCATGGTGGTTCCCGCAGTTGACCAGCTGATCAGATGTCGACGGATCACGGTGCGTACAAGTTGGAGCGGCGACGATGGTTTGTCGCTGCCGCAGATACAATCCGATCGCCCAAGGGGTGCTCTGATCAAGTCTGCGCAGACGGCATGATGTCCAAGTGCGGTGACGCCTGTGCAGACATGTTCAGAGTATCCCTAGATGATCAGCACAACTGCGCAATCGGCTCCGGCCTGGAGAACAGGAATCCCTGGCCGATCGAGCAGCCGAGCCCCATCAGCACGCGCGCCTGCAACGAGGTCTCGACTCCCTCGGCGATGACCTCGATGCCGAGTGATTCGGCGAGCGCAACGATGGCGCGAACGACCGCGGCGCTGCTGCCCCGCGCCGACAGTTCGGCAACGAAGGAACGATCGATCTTGAGCGAGTGGATCGGGAATCGATGCAGGTAGCTGAGCGAGGAGTATCCGGTGCCGAAATCGTCGAGCTGCACCAGCACCCCGGCGTAGCGCAACCGCAGCAACACGCGGCGGATGTGTTCGGGGTTGTCGAGCAATGCACCTTCGGTGATCTCGAGCCTCACGCGATGGGGCGGAAGCCCACTTGACTCGATTGCGCCGAGCGCCAGCTGGTCGAAGCCGGCCATGCGCAGGCGCCGTGCCGAGACATTGATCGACACATAGCTATCCTGCGGCAGCGATCGCGCGGCGCGACACGCCATCGCGAAGATCTGCCAGTCAATCTGCTCGATGCTGCCATTTTCCTCGGCGGCAGAGAGGAACGCATCCGGCGACAGCAGGCCGCGCTGCGGGTGGTGCCATCGCAGCAGAGCCTCATAGCCGAGCAGCTTGCCTGTCGCCAGCTCGACGATCGACTGGAAATGCGGTTCGAACTCCGTTCGTGAAATCGCCCGCCGCAGATCGCTCTCGAGATCGAGAATGCGCAACGCCTCGGTGCGAAGCCGCTCGTCGAATACCTCGAAACGATTGCGGCCCTTCGACTTGGCGCGATACATCGCCGCATCGGCATCGCGCAGCAATTCCTCGGCGCGCGAGT
This sequence comes from Lysobacterales bacterium, assembly GCA_038259445.1. Classification (GTDB taxonomy): domain Bacteria; phylum Pseudomonadota; class Gammaproteobacteria; order Xanthomonadales; family Rhodanobacteraceae; genus Dokdonella. The sequence goes on from JBBSOU010000025.1 coordinate 32,373, forward strand.
AGTGCGGTTCGGCGATGGCGATGCCGACGCTGGTCGAGGTGAACATCTCTTTCTCGCCAACGCGGATCGGCTCGACCAGCGTGTCGATGAGTCGACCCGCAATCGCGGCGACATGTTCGATGTCGGCACCACTCTCGACCAATACCGCGAACTCGTCACCACCGAGGCGCGCGACCAGCTCCGGCGCACTGGCACGGGCAAGGCGCTTTGCGACCTGCTTGAGCATCTCGTCGCCGACCAGATGACCAACGCTGTCGTTGATGATCTTGAACCGGTCGAGATCGAGAAACAGCACCGCGAAACCCTTCGACGGGTCATTGGAATACCGTTGCAACGCACTGTCGAGGCGATCGAGCAACAGTGCTCGGTTGGGCAGTCCGGTCAAGGTGTCGTGCAGTGCCTGATGCGTGAGTCGCGACTCGATCCGCTCTCGCTCGGCGATCTGTCGGGTCAGGTCGCTGTTGGCGCGACCAAGCTCGCGGGTGCGCGACTCCACGCGGGCCTCGAGCTCGGTATAGGCCGCGCGCAACGATTCCTGCGCGAGCTTGCGATCAAGACTGCTGCCGATGTGGTGCGCGACAAAGGTCAGCAGTTCCTGGTCGGAGGCGTCAAAGCGCGTGTCGTCATCGTAACTCTGCACCGCGAGTACGCCGACCGCGCGCTCGTCGCAGAACAGCGGCACGCCGAGCCAAGAGCGTGCCGGTGGACCGATGCTCTGCATCTTCCCTTGCGCCACCATCGCCTCGATGCCAACGCGGTCGGTCAACAGCGGTTGACCGGTGCGCAACACACGCTCGGTGATGCCGTTGGCGAGCTGGCGACTCGGCCGATGCGGGTTGATCTCGTCGACGGAATATGGAAAGTCGAGCGACTGGCCATCGTCGGCAAGCAGCGCGATGTAGAAATTCCTGGCGCCAAGCAGTTGGCTGACGATCGTGTGCACGGTCGCGTAGAAGTCGTCGAGTGAGCTGGCCGTGCTTGAACGCTCGGCGATCTCGAACAACGCGGCCTGCACCCGCGCACCACGCTCGCGCTCGGCGATCTCCTGCTGCAACCCCTCGTTCGCGCGTGCCAGCTCGCGCGTTCGCTGCTCGACGCGTTCTTCGAGCTCTTCATGCGCCTGCTTGCGCTCGAGCGCGGTGAGCACGTGCTGGGCAACATAACCGAGCAGTTCCCGATCGCCCTCCGAATAGCGCGTGTCGGTGCTGTAGCGTTGTACGACGATCGCGCCGCGAATGCCGACTGCTCCGATCATCGGCACACCGAGCCAGTCTTCACATTCAGGGCCGAGCGATTCGTCGCGCTGTACCCCGAGTGCTTCGCCGACCTGGTTGGACGGTCCCATCTGCGCTTTGCCACTGCGCATCATCGCCAGAGTCAGGCTGTTGGGAATCGATGCGACCGGAATCTCGACCTCGGGATCGACCAGTCGCGTATCGACCGAATCGACGAAATAGAGGAACTGCAAGGTGTCGGTTTCGGCGCGATGCAGCGCGATGTAGAAATTCTCCGCAAACATGAGCCCGCCGATGATCGCGTGGATTCCGCGCAGCACCTCGGGCATCTCGAGATCGGAGCTGGCCAGGCTGGCAATCGCGAACAGCGCACGCTGCACATGCTCGGCATGCTCGGTCCGCTCGAACGCCTTGGTCAGTCGGCAGACATCTAGCAGGCGCATCGCTGCGGCCTCGACATCGGCACTGAAATCGCCCCATTCGCTGGTTGCCGGAAGCGACTGTCCTGCCGAGGGCAGCAGCGTTGGAACGATATCCATGCTTGCGGCGTCAGCGCTACTGCGCAGCTGACGGCTGGATGCTCCGGCGCGTGATCCCGTCCTCTCGAGCGAATCACCGCCTTCATCCGCATGCGGGACGAGA
>JBBSOU010000026.1:0-33158 GCA_038259445.1 Lysobacterales bacterium
CGACGGCACCAACCTGCTCGAGTACGTCGGCGACAACCAGCTCGACCTGCCTGCACGCCTGCGACTCTTCGTGGTCGTGTGCCGCGCGGTGGCAGCCGCACACCGACTGCTGATCGTGCATCGCGACATCAAGCCGGGCAACGTCCTGGTCGACAGCGAAGGCAACGTCAAGCTGCTCGATTTCGGCATCGCCAAACTGCTCGGCGAACCCGAGGACGGTGCCACGCGCAGCGGCATCGCGCCGATGACACCCGCTTACGCCGCGCCCGAGCAGATTGCCGGCGGTACAATCTCCACGGCGACCGACGTCTACGCACTTGGCGTGTTGCTGCACGAGCTCATCCTCGGCGAGCGGCCGTCGATCATCGCCACCGAGGCGCGCAAACCGTCGGCGTCCATCAACGAGCTCGCCACCGATCTGTGGTCACTGCCGATGCCACGTGCCGCACTGCGTAGCGCGTTGCGCGGCGACCTCGACAACATCCTGCTCAAGGCGCTCGCGTTCGATGCCGAGCGACGCTACGCGTCGGCGGCCGAGATCGCCGACGATGTGGAGCGCCATCTCGGCGCTCAGCCGGTCAACGCGCACCCGCCGTCGAACTGGTACCGCACGCGAAAATTCGTGCAACGCCATCGCGGTGGTGTGGCAACCACCTTCGCGTTTCTGGTCGCGATCATCGCGTCGCTGGGTGTCGCCCTGTGGCAGGCGCATGTGGCGCGTGCCGAGGCCGAGCGCGCCGAAGCGATGCGCAGCTTCATCGTCGAATCGTTTGCCGAAGCCAAGCCCGGTACGCCGGGCACGCCGCCGAACATCATCGAGGTCGTCGAGCAGGCCATCGAGGCGGCCAGAAGCAACGCGCAAATGAGCCCGCGTGTTCGCATCGAACTGATCGGCCAACTCGGCAATGTGTTGCGCGGCCAGGTTCGCGTAGCGGCTGCGCTCGAGCTGCTGCGCGGCAACTACGAACAGGCGCGCTCCGAGCTGGGTGACGACGATGCGGTGACCCTTGCGGTCGGGCACGAGTTCGTCATGGCGCAGCTCGCCGGTGGCGAATCACCCGGGCTGCGCACGCTCATCGATCGGCTTGTCGCCGCCAGCGTTTCGCATCGAACCGGATTGCGATCGCGATTGCTGCGCGACTCGGCACGCCTCGCCACGCTCGAGGACGACGCCGCGCGCGCCCTCGTCGATGCGCGCGCGGCGCTGGCCCTTGCGCGCGACGCGAACGACGACGGCGAGCTCAGTTCGGTGATGTTTGAAGTCGGCAACATGCAGCTCAGCACGGCCGACATTGCCGGTGCCATCACCACGTTCGAAGAGACGCTGGCGTTGCGCACGCGGTATCTCGGCCCACGTCATGTCAACGTCGCAGCCGTGCACACGGCGTTGTCGCGCGCGTACCGGCGCCATGGTGATCCCGAACGCGCCGTGCAGTCGGCACTCGCGGCACTCGAGATCGGCCTGGCGACGTTGCCACCCGAGCACTTCCGACTCGGTTTCCAGTACAACGCGCTGGCCATCGCGCTGGTGGCGACGCGCGAGTTCGCCTCGGCGCAGGAGGCCGCGGCGAACGCACTGCGCATCAATCGCGCCGCGCACGGAAACCTGCATGTGGAAACGATCAACGCATTGAGCTGGGTTGGCCGCATCGCATTGCTGCTCGACGATCCGTCTTCAGCGACTGCCGCATTTGCAGAAGGTCTGCAGCTTGCGGTCGAACGCGTCAGCGAAGCGCATGCCGACAGTGCCGCGTTGCGCGCCTGGCTCGGCACCGCCACTGCGCTCGCCGGTGCGTGCGCCGAGGCATTGCCGCTGCTGCAGTCGGCCGACGATGCGTTCACAGCGGCCGCCAGGCCCGACCCGGGTCGCCACGCACTCGCGCTCGAAAACCGCATCCGCACGCAGCTGTTGTGTGCTGACGACGCAGCGGCGTTGCTGACGGTCGACCGCCTCGCGACACGGCTGACCACCCAGCGCGTTGATGATCCGTACTGGCCGGGTCGCGTCGACCTGCTGCGCGCGATGGCGCTGCAGGCGCTGCGCCGCTGGCCCGAATCGGATGCATCGTATGCGGCTGCCGCTGTCGCGATCAGCAACGAGCGCCGCGCCGATCCCATGCTGGCGGCCGAGGTGGCGACCGGGCGCGCGGAAATCGCCGCGAACATCGCCGATAGCGATCGCGGTGCACGCATTGCATTGGCACGCGAATCACTACGCGCATTGCCGCAGCCACCGGCGCAATTGCGCGAACGTATCGAAGCACTCGACACCGCGCGTTGAGCCGTGAGCGATCGCGATGTCGCAAACCGCGACCCACCGGCGTTCCTCGTTGTAGCCGATCCGGGCGCCGGAGAACCCCATGTCGACTTTCACGCGATGGCTGATCATTGCCCTGTTTGCTGCCACGACACCCATGCCCGCAGCGCTGCATGCGCAGGTTCTGCAGTCGTTGCCGAACCTCACGCTCACGTCGCAGGGCGACGTGCTCGCGATCCTTCGACAGGCCGACGGCTCGATGATCGTCGGCGGTGGATTCCAGTCGATCAATGGCCAGGCGCGATCGAACATCGCGCGGCTGCTGCCAGACGGCAGCCTCGATCCGGTCTGGAATCCGGGCATCGGCGGTCATCGCCACGCCACGCCACGATCTCGCAGCGCTCGCGGTCGACCGTATATTCGTCCACTCGTTCGAACTTCCGTGAAGCAAGGGATGCCGTTGAACCGGCATCCCGCTCGCGATCAGGCGGCGAGCTGTCGCGAGTGGTCGCTATTTACGCGGCGCGTGCGTGCACGATCGAGGGTGGACGCGGCGTCATTGGTTGCTCGACGGCGCTGTTCGCCACCTGCCGATCCGGTTCGAGTTCGTGCAGAAACTGTCTGCGGGATTTTTCCGGCATTGGGGTCGGTGCACCGGGCGAACTCCAGGCTGCCGGTATTCGCTGCAGCCGGATCGTCCAGCGCACGAGTGCCGTTCTCCGTCGCCGATGGCCGCAGCGGCGGCCACTTCACAAACCACGCTGCGATCAAGGCGGGCAGCGCCAATCCCGGTGCCACCGGCGACTTCGACCTTTCGCGCTTTCTGCGCAGGACGACTCCGCGCATCTACGGCAATCTCATCGCGCACGCAGACCGTGCCCCAGTTCGCTGGAGTCGACCATGGCCAGCGCGCTCGAATGCAGGGCAATAGTCGAATCAGCGATGTCGGCGGCGACACCGAGCCAGTCGTTCACCTCGGCCGCGGCGCCAGCCGCGAACGAGATGTCGTTGCGCAACCACTTCGAACCGCCGGTCGACGCCGCATTGCCGATAGCCTTGTCGTCAGCAACGCAGAGCCGACCAGCGTCGAGCAGGGGCCATCAATCGCTCTCGAAGTTGGCATAGAACAATGAGCTTGGAGTGATCTGCACATGGAATTGCGCCGCCGTTCCCGGCGTTTTGTTGACGACGGCGAGTCCGAGGTAGTCGGTTGGGCCTGCGTGCCGGTAGCGCATCTGTTCGCTGCCTCCGTATCCGAGCGCATCGGCGGTGGCCACTGCCGAGGCTCGTGGTTGCGCCCACGTGCTGTTGTTCGCGGAGTCGGAACGATACATGGCGAGGGCGAGGTCGGCGGGGTTGCCGCGGCTGTTGTCCGGGATCAGCTTGATGCGACGCACACTGTCGAACTCGAACTGCATTTCGACCACGAACAGCGATGTGTTCCCGTCCATGGTATACGGACCGAACACGCCCTGACTGTTGGCGCCGATCGAGACGAAATCGGCGGCATTCACGCTGTAGCCTCCGCTGCCGGAGAAATTGAACACCCGATAGTATTCGCGATTGGCGGACGGCCAGTGGTTGCCATCAATCATGATGTAGTCAACCGCGCCTGCGCCTCCTGTCGAGGCTGTCAGTCGCGTTCGATTGAACGCGGTGGTGGCGCTCGTCGGCGCCCTGAACCATGAGCTGTCGTACAACTCGAGGTCGTAGTCGGCGCTGTTCGGCGAGCGCAGCGACACGCCACGCCAGAAGGCTGTCTGAAACGGATAGTCGTCATTCGGGCGAACATCGTAGAACGCGCCCTGTCGCCCGGGCCCGCTGTCGAACGTCCACCACGTGCCGCGTTTGAGGATGCGCCCGTCAGTCCATGCCGCTGCGGCGAACGGCACCGCGCTGCCAGTCCACGCGCCGAACTGGCTCACGCGGAACTCGTAGGTGTCGGACTCCGGCGCGACGAAGTCGACCAACTCGAATGGATTGTTGTAGCTCAGCGATGCGGAAACCTGCGTGCCGTTGCTGCGATAGGCGCGCAGATCGAGGTCGGCCGGCAGCCGGTCGTTGGAATAGGTTCCGTTGTCGAGTGCGACATTCGACAGCCAGTTGATGGCGAAGCGGACCTGCTGACCCTTGGTGGCATAGACCTGGTATGAGCGCGGGAAGCTGGTGCCGTCGACCCCAAGGAACCACCACGGTCCATTCTCCGTTGCGTAGGTCGACGCGGTGGCCGATACCGAACGCTCCGCACTCGCCGGCTGGTGCAGCGCCCCAACAAGCAGCAGCGCGCGCGCCGCAACCGGTGAGCCGGCCAGTTGGGCATTGGCTTCAATGAGGTTGGCAGCGATGCCGGAAACCGCCGGTGCGGCGAAACTCGTACCGGTCCAATCGCCGCTCAGCGGTGAGGTCGAGCTGGTGGTGTGCCCAAGGCTTCTGATGGCAACCGCAGAAGCGGCGATCTCGGGTTTCTCGTGCGCGCCGCCGGCACCGTCGCCGGTCGCCCAGCCGGTTGCCGAACATCTGTAGCGCAGGTCGTCGCTCCACGCGATCGAGCCACGGTCGTCGAATCCGCCTACGGTCAACGTGTTGTAGCCGCGGCCGGGTGACTCGGTGCCGTAGACGATGGTTGGGTCGGCCTGGGCGCAACCGGTCGCGCCGAAGTTGCCCGCGGCATGCACGTTGAGTCGGTAGGCGTAGCGCCCGATATGATCGAGGCGGCGATCAAACGCGTTGAAACCGCTGGTCGCGTCGTTCTTGAAACCCCAACTGTGATTCAGGACCTGTGCCCGCGCCGCCGCCCAATCGGTGGCTGCCTCCAGCGAACCGGAGGTGCCGTACGCGCCGTTGGCGCTGATCACGGTTGCATTCGGTGCCATGCCGCGATGGGTCAAGTGGTTACTGGCGACGACGCCGGCGACGCCGGTTGAATGAGTCGCCTCGGCCAGCCCGGTATCGCGGATTTGCGCCACACTGAGGAAAGGGTTCTGTGCATAGACTCTGCCGCCTTCGACCACGGCGACCGTCACGCCATCGCCGTTGTAGCCGACCGCATCCTGCGGAGCGGCGTTGTGGGCGACGCGTGCGACATCAAGACTCGGTCCGGCATCACGGCCTTCGGGATCGACCAGTGCGGTCTCGGGCCAACGTGCCGCGATTTCAAGTTGCGCGCGGGTCAGTTCGACGATGACGGACGGCACGATGTCGCTCGCATAAATCACGTCGATGCCGGAACGGGTCAGCTTCTGCACGATCGCGCTGCGCACAGGCACCATGCTCATCTGCAGGGCTGCGATGCGCGACTGATTACCCGCTTCCATGGAGGCCATTGCGGCGACCGCTGCTGCATCGCGCGCGGCCAGGGCTGCCGCGTGCAGAGCAGGGTCGGTCTGCTTTTGCGCGACGGGCATCGACTGCTCGATCGGGACATTGGCCGTCTGATCGGCGATTCGTGCCACCTGCTCGGAGAGCGCAGGAGGCAGTGGTGTCGCCTCGTTGAGCGCCTTGTCGTTGTCGGTGAAAGGCTGGGAGACGTCGCCCACGTTCGAGGTCTGTGCCGCTGTGCCGATGGAGGAGTAGGTTCCTCCGGCATCGTCGCTCGGCGTGAACGCATACCAGAGGTCGACGACGACGCGCTCATCGGCGCGCAACGTCTTCAGGTGCTCGACCATGGCTGGCGTCATCGCACCATGCGCGAATCGCCACCGTAGATTCGCCTCGTGGCGCGCAGCGTCGGGATCGATCGGTACGCCAGCATGAAAGCTTCGACCGACGATTTGCCCACTGCTGCGGTCGATGGCCTTTATCGTGCGTATCTCGCGTCCGTCGCGCAATCGTTCCACTCCGAGCGATGGCGTGGCCAGCTGGTGTGCGTCCAGCGCAAGCACCGAAGCAAGTGCCTGCAGCTCTGCCTCGGTGACGTCAAGCGAATCTGCAGCAGCTGCCTGGTCGACCGTGCAAGCAACCAGGGCTGCGAAAGCGGCGGCCAGGCTAAGCATCAACGCGGTAGGTTTCATGCGACAAGCTCCATGTGATGTATCGGGGAATGCGGGATCCGGGCGAGCGGCGCGGCAACCGGTGATGCGAAAGGCGGCCGGCTGCAAGGACATCGCGAGATCGGATCAAGTAACCGGAAAACGCGACGGCGGCGGCCATTGCCGGTGTCATCCAGCCTTGATGTCAGCGTCGGCGGCAGTGGATCGACCACTACGGCATGCACTGACAGCCCTAGCGGACCTGCAACCGGATCGAAGATGTCACTTCAGGTACGGCGTTTCGCGCCGGACACGAACTTGCCAGTCACCGCCAACGACGCACTGACCGCCGGGCAGCCTCGGTAGACGCAGCGGCGGCGGACATTCCGACGCGGTGGTCACGGATTCCCAGATGCCGTCCTGGCCGAACTGCGCGAAGATTCTGCTGCGCACAGGTGCATGCAAATGCACGCGCTCGTCAACAATGCTGCGATCTGTATCGCCGCGCCGGAGCGAGGCGATCACGCCGTAGCCGTAGCTGTAGCTGTACCCGCCGAGCGAGTTCCACTTGTCGACGTCGCGCGCGCCAACGCGTGTGCTGGCGATCCTTCCAGCATCGGCAAGCGGACATCGTGTGCAGGCGACAAGGTGATGTCGGTGGCGAAAGTCCGATCCAGCCGGCTTTGACCTTGACGCTAGGATTGCCGCATCGACGATTCGAGGATTCGGCGCACGGGCGCATAGCTGCGGCGATGCTGCGGGCAGGGCCCGAGCGCGGCCAAGGCACGCAGATGCGCGGCAGTCGGGTAGCCTTTGTGGCGATCAAAACCGTAGCCTGGATGGCGCGTATCGAGCTCGCGCATGAGCGCGTCACGTGTGGTCTTGGCGAGGATCGACGCCGCGCTGATTGCCGGTTCGCTGCGATCGCCACCGATGATCGCGCGGCAACGGCAGTCGAGGTCGCGCGGCATCTGGTTGCCGTCGATCAAGGCCATCGACGGGCGCACGCTGAGCGCGGCCAGCGCGCGCGACATGCCGCGCAAGGTGGCTTGCAGGATGTTGATGCGATCAATTTCGTCGCTTTCGACGATGCAGACCGCGTAAGCGAGAGCCGATTCGCGGATGCGCAAGGCCAGTGAGTCGCGCACGCTTGCGCAGAGCAGCTTCGAATCGGCCAGCCCTTCGATCGGCCGCGTTACATCGAGGATCACTGCAGCGACCACGACGGGTCCGGCCAACGGTCCGCGCCCGGCTTCGTCGACACCGGCCACGCACTCGTGATCATCGTGCGCGCTCGGCTGTGCGAACAATTCGAGATTCATTCGCGCAGGTTCAGCAGCGTGTTGAAAATGTAGTCGTGATAGGAGGTCAGCAACTTGGTATCCGCACAGTCGAGATAGCGACCCTTGCAGCGATCACGCAGCAGGGTATTGGCCTGGTAGAAAGCATCTTTCGGCACGCCCGCCGCATCGAGCAGGAGCGAGCCGAGGTAGACGATATCGAGGGCGTCATGCGTGGGCAAACGCGGCAACGGGAAATTCGACTCGAGCCGGTAATAGGTCACGCGGCTCGTGTTGAGGCCGGCCGCACCGGTGACGTTTTTCGGGATCGCGTGCATGGCGCCGTCGAATGACGGTTGGTGGTCGCCGAAGTGCATCAGCACGGTATCGCGCCCCCTCGACCACAACATCGTGCGCAGGTCGCGCAGCATCGCATCCGATTGGCTCAGCCGTTCAAGGTAGTTGCCGAGATTGAGGTTGAGCCAGTCGTCGAGCGCGGTGGGCGCGAATCTGCCAGGGAACGGCGGCTTGTTGAACGGTGCCGGCAACTGCGCGAGCGGCGTCATGTGCGGGCCGTGCTGGTGCAGGGTGAGCGTGAAGATGAACAATGGCCGCTCGGGATGCGCGGCCGTTTCCTCGGCATGGATGCGCGAGAACACCTCGAGCAGGTCGGCGTCGGTGCTGTCCCAGTCGAGGCCGTCTTCGGTGCCGTCGTAAAAGCGATCGAAACCGTAGTCGGCGTAGGCGTTGCGCGCGTTGAGGAACTCGCCACTGTGCGAGTAGACGGCGATGACGCGGTAACCGGCGCTCTTCAGCACATCGGGCAAGGTGTGCGCGACGCGCGGGGCGAGATTGTACGGCGCGAACATGCCGGCATTGCCGAACAGCACGTCGGCGAGTCCGGTCATGAGGGCGAACTCGGCGGTCCAGGTGCCGCCGCCGAACGAATGCACGGTGAGCAATCCGCCGGCGCGCGTGTAGGCATTCTCGCGGAACATGTCGAACGCACAGATCGGCGCGTTGCATACCTTTAGGATGCTCGGGTCGAACGTGCTTTCCTCGAGTACCGCGACGATGTCCGGATGGCGATGGCGTGGCGGCAAGGGCGCCGGCAGCGTCCAGTCGATGCTGTGGTCGACCGGACCGACGATCGCCGGCATGCGCACTTCGATGTCGTTGAACGAGGTGAAGAACGCGGTCAGGAAACTGCGGTCGGTGACGGTCGCCCACATCGGCTTGTTGAAGACGCGCGCGTAGGGTCCTTGCGGCGACAGGCTTACGCTGATCAGCGCCAGCGATGCGCAGACGCCGAGCACGCGGATGGTCGCCGCACGCAGTCCGCCCGGTCGGGTCCAGTCGCGCGGCGTATCCCAGATCCACGCCGGCAGCAGGGTCAATGGAATCAGGCTCAGCATCGCCACCGTGAAGGCGAGCAGCATCGGATAGCGACCAATCAGTTCGAGCGTATCGCGGTTGATGTAGTAGTGCAGGTCCGGCGCGAGCACCGGCGTCAGCATGTAGGCGAACTTGAGCATGCTCGAACCCTTGAGCATGGCGAACACGAGCGCCGTGAGCAGCAGTGAAAACGCGAGTCGCGCGGTCAGGAAAAGCACGACAAGCGCGCTCGCACAAACGAGCACGAGGGCGAACATCTTTTCGAGCAGCGCGGTCTCCGACAGCGGCGCAAAGACGACCGCAGCGGCGAACGCGATCACCGAAAACAGGCGTATGCCGCGACGCCGGCGCTGGCGCGCAAGCGCATCGCGCTCGCGTTTCGCTTGCTGGTTCGGCGACGTGCCGGTATCGAGGTGATCCATCAATCGATCACTGCCAGCGCCGCGCCGCGATCACCGGGGCCGCGCAGCTGCTCGTGCAGGCGCCGATACTCGTCAAGCAGGCCATCCGGTGTCGATCGCGTGCGCAGGGCAGGCAGCAGCGCTTCGGCGAGCGCCATGGGCGTGCACGCATCCTGCATCAGCTCGGGCACGAGCGCGCGACCGGCCAGGTGATTCGGCAGCGAGTAGCGCTCGACCTTGAGCAGGCGCAGGCCGGTGACGATACGGTAAGTCAGTGCGGCGAGCCGATAGGCGACCACCATTGGCCGTTTCGCCAGCATTGCCTCGAGCGCAGCCGTGCCTGATGCGAGCAGCACCGTATCGCTGGCGATCATCGCTGCGTGTGACTCGCCATCGAGCACGCGCACGTAGTCGGCTTCGCCGCGCTCGACCCGCAAGGACTCGAACGCTTGCCGACAGGCCGCATTGGCCATCGGCGCGAGCACCTGAAGGTCGGGCAGCTGCACGCGCAGCAGTGCCGCCGCGCCGAGGAAATCGCTGCCGAGCCTGCGGATTTCGCCGAGCCGGCTGCCCGGCAGCAGGGCCAGCACCGGCACATCCTCGGCAATACCGAGCGTGCGACGTGCCGCCGCCTGGTCCGGCTCGAGCGCGAACCGGTCGGCCAGCGGATGGCCGACGAAACGCGCGTCGACGCCATGTCGCGCATAGATCGCCGGCTCCATCGGAAACAGGCAGAGCACACGGTCCACGCTCTCTCCGAGCCGTGCCGCGCGCTTCTCGCGCCACGCCCAGACCGACGGGCTGACGTAATGGATTGTGCGGATGCCTTTGCGCTTGAGTGTGCGTTCGAGAGCCAGATTGAAGTCGGGTGCGTCGATGCCGATGAAGGCGTCGGGACGCTGTGCCAGTGTGCGTCGCTGAACGTCGCGACGTATCCCGAGCAGTCGCGGAAGATGCCGCAGGACTTCGACCAGACCCATTACCGCGAGTTCCTCGGCCGGATACCACGCGTCGAATCCCGCCTCGACCATGCGCGGCCCGCCGATGCCGGCAAAGCGCGCATTGGCAAAGCGCTCTCGCAGCGCCGTGATCAGTCCCGCACCGAGCAGGTCACCGGATGCTTCGCCGGCGACAAGGATGAAGCGCCGGGGATCGGAGGGCCGGGGATCGGGAATCGGGAATGGTGGAGCGCTCATGGCATTCACCGAACGCTGGCTGGATTCGGCGTCGCGAGCCTGGCGGTCATCCGTGCCGCAAGCGACGTAGTCACCTTGAGTTGCGCTTGCGTCGACCGATTATCCATTCCCGCCAATCAACGCACCAACGAGCGCTGGCTGCGTTCGATGAAATCCAGCATCAGTCTCACATCGGGCGCGTCCTCGGCGGCGCGCGCGAGTTCGGAACGGGCTTGCGACAGCGGCAGACCGGACATGTACAACGTGCGGTAGGCGCGCTTGATCGCACGGATGCGATCGGACGAATAGCCGCGTCGGCGCAGTCCTTCGGAGTTGATGCCCTTGGGTTCGGCGAAGCTGCCGGCGACGGTCACGTATGGCGGCACGTCGCGATTGATGATCGCGCCCATCGCCGTGAACGCATGCGCGCCGACCTGGCAGAACTGGTGCACGAGGGTGAAGCCGCCAAGGATCACCCAGTCGTCGACCCGCACATGACCGGCCAGCGACGACGCATTCGAGAAAATGGTGTGGTTGCCGACCACGCAATCGTGCGCGATGTGCACATAGGCCATGAGCCAGTTGTCGTCGCCGATGCGGGTCAGGCCGCTGCCATCCTCGGTACCGCGGTTGAAGGTGACGAACTCGCGGATGACATTGCGGTCGCCGATCTCCAGACGCGCCGATTCACCGTGGAACTTCTTGTCCTGCGCGGCGGCGCCGAGTGACGCGAACTGCCAGATTCGGTTGTCGCGACCGATGCGCGTCGGCCCTTCGATGACCACATGCGGTCCGATCGAGGTGTTGTCACCGATTTCGACATCGGCGCCGATGATGCTGTAGGCGCCGATGCTGACGCCGGTGCCGATCCGTGCCGCGGCATCGACAAGTGCAGTGGGATGGATCATCCATCCCTCCGCTCGGCGCAAAGCAGATCCGCTTCGGCAACCACTTCGCCGCCGACCTTGGCCTTGCCGTGGAACAGGCCCATGCGCTTGAGCGTGCGCTTCTGCTCGACCTCGAGAATGAGCTGATCACCCGGCACGACGATACGGCTGAAGCGCGCGTTGTCGATCTTGACCAGATAGAACAACGCGGGCTGGTTCGGATCGCTCTTCGCCGACAACTGCACGAGCGCGCCGGACGCCTGCGCGAGCGCCTCGATCACGAGTACGCCCGGCATCACCGGATGACCCGGGAAATGGCCCTGGAAGAACGGCTCGTTGAAGGTCACGTTCTTCAGGGCGGTGAGCCGTTTGCCGTCTTCCCACGAGAGCACGCGGTCGATCAGCAGGAACGGGAACCGATGCGGAAGCAGTTGCGTGATGCGTCTCACGTCGACCGCCTGGTCGCCTGGCGTCGAAGTGTCTGGAGTGCTCATTGCTTGTTTCCCTTGTCGATGGCCGCGACGCGTCGGGCCAGTTCATCGAGATGCCTGAAACGTGCCGCGTTCTTGCGCCACATTTTACTTTCCTGAATCGGTACGCCCGACGAATACTCGCCGGACGCCTGCAGCGAATGCGTGACCAGCGTCATTGCGGTAACGGTGACGCGGTCGGCGAGCGTCAAATGACCCAGTATGCCAGCGCCCCCGCCGATCAGGCAGTGCCGGCCGATGCGCGCACTGCCGGCGATCGCTGCGCAGCCGGCGATCGCCGTGTGGGCGCCGATGCTGACGTTGTGGGCGATCTGTATCTGGTTGTCGAGGCGCACGTCCTCCTCGAGAACGGTGTCTTCGAGCGCGCCGCGGTCGATCGTCGTGTTGGCGCCGATTTCGCAGTCGTCGCCAATGCGTACCCCGCCGAGTTGCGGCACCTTGATCCACTGGTCGGCATCCCAGGCGAGGCCGAAGCCGTCGGCACCGAGCACGGCGCCGGGATGGATCAGCACGCGTTGGCCCAGGCTGACCCGCTCCACCAGCGTGACGCGCGCGACCAGCCGCGATTGCGCGCCGACGCTGCAGTCGACACCGATGACGCAATGCGCGCCGATTACGGCACCTGCGCCGATCACGGCATTGCGCTCGATCACGCAGAACGGGCCGATCGACGCGCTCGGCGCGATGGTCGCGCTCGCATCGACTACGGCACTTGCATGCACGCCGGGGTGGATCGATGGCGTTTGCGCAAACAGCGCGGCGATCTTCGCAAACGCGACGTAGGGATCATCGGCGACGAGACGTGCCGACGCGCCGGTGGCGTCGGCATCGGCCGCCTGCACGATGACCGCCTCGGCGGCCGAGCCGGCGAGTTGCGCGCGGTAGCGGGGATTGGCCAGGAAGGCCAGCTTGCCGGGACCGGCAGCGGCCAGCGTGGCGACTCCGTCGATGCGGCGAGCGGCGTCGCCGCGCACGTCGAGACCGAAGCGCTCGCCGAGCTCGATGAGTGTGTAGCCCGGCGGCATCGGAATCAGGGCACGACTGCCTTGGCGCCGTGCTGGCGCCGCAGTCGCTCGAGCACCTTGTCGGTGATGTCGATGCGCGGGCTGGCGTAGACCACCGGGCTCGGCACGATCAGGTCGATGTTCTGCTCACGCGCGAACTCGACCACGGCATTGTTGATCTCGCGCCAGCTGCGGTCGAGCTCCTGGTCACTGCGCGCCTTGAGCTCGCTGCGCAGGTTGTCGCGGTTGCGGCGGATCGACCGATCGAGGGCGTCGTTCTCGCGCTTGAGGGCTTCGGCTTCTTCGCGGCTCAGCAGGGCACTGTCACGCTCGTAGCGCGAGCGTTGCGCGGCGAGGCGCAGCTCGTCGGCGTTCAACGCCGAATCGCGCGGCGCGAACTCGCGCTCGAGCTGCTGGCGCCCTGCGACCACCTGTGGTGCGTTGTCGAGCAGGCGCTTCATGTCGACATAGCCGATGCGCACATTGGCCTGCTGCGCCGCAACCGGAAACGCCAGCGAAAGCGCGACAGCGGCCAGCAGCGCGCGCGGCATCGCTGTCCAGTGTGCGCTTCGGGCCACTCGCATTCTCCTCGATCGCTATCGGCCTTGCCCGTCACGTGCCACGCCGCACGACCAGCAACTAGAACTGCGGACCGAAAGTGAACTGGATCGTTTCGGTCTCGTCCTGGTCCTGCTTGCGCAGCGCTTGCGACACACTGACGATGATAGGCCCGATCGGTGCGCGCCACTGGAACGAAAGTCCGGTTGAAGCACGCAGTTCGCTCGCACTGAATGCGTTGTAGTCCTTGAAAACGTTGCCGACGTCGACGAACCACGACAGGCGCGTCGTGTTGTCGTTCTCCTTGACGAACGGTGTCGGGAAGATGACCTCGGCCGTGGCCACGGTCTTGAACGCACCGCCCAGCGGCTGGCGGAAACCGAGCGTCTCGTCGAACGGGCCAAGCGTGTTGTCGCGGAAGCCGCGCACGTCGGCGGCGCCGCCGGCGAAGAAGTTCTCGAAGAACGGCAGGCCGCGCGCACCGAATTCGGTGACCACCGCAGGGTCCTGACCGGTGTCGGTGACGGTGCGGTACCTGCCGCTGTAGCTGCCGCCATAGCCCACCGACGCCGTGCCGAGAAACGTCAGTTTCTCGGTCAGCGGGAAATACTGCGAATACTTGTAGTTGAACTTGAAGTATTCGACCGTCGAGCCCGGCAGCGTGGTTTCTAGCGAGACCGTCTGCAGCGCGCCGCGGGTCGGATTCCAGAAGCGGTTGCGCGTGTCGCGCGCCCACGACAGTTCCATGTTCCAGACATGGAAGGTGCGGTTGCCGAGCGCGGTCAGGTAATCGATGAACTGCTGCGGCGTCGATCGTTCGAACGTCGTGATCTGGGTCTGGCTGATGCCGAAGCGCGTGTTGAGCGTGTCGCTCTCGGTCAGCGGAAAGCCGAGGTAGGTGCTGAACGAATCGGAGTTGGTCAGGTAGTTGGCGATGTTCGCCTCGCCCGAATCGAGCTCGCGATGGCTCAGGTCGTAGCCGAGTCCGATGCCGTCATCGGTCAGGTACGGCTCGAAATACGACAGGTTGTAGCGTTTCAGGAACGAGCTCTGCTGCAGCGTCAGGCCAACGCGGTCGCCGGTGCCGAAGAAGTTGTTCTGCTGCACGGCGACGCTGGTGATCAGGCCCTGCACCTGCGAGTAGCCGAGACCGAACGTGAAGCTGCCGGACGGCTGCTCTTCGACGGCCACGGTCATGTCGACCTGGTCGTCGCTGCCAGCCACGCGCGGCGTCTCGATCGCCACGGTCTTGAAGTAGCCGAGACGCTGCAGGCGGATCTTCGACCGGTCGATCGCCGCCTGCGAATACCAGGCGCCTTCGAGCTGGCGCATTTCCCTACGCAGCACTTCGTCTTCAGTGTGCAGGTTGCCCTTGAACACGATACGGCGAACGTAGACACGCTTGCCTGGCAGGATCTGGAAATTGAGTCCGACTTCGCGCTTTTCGCGGTCGATCTCGGGAATCGGATTGACCTGCGCGAACGCATAGCCGATGTTCGATAGCACCGAGGTGATCGCGTCGGCCGATTGCTCGACCTTGCGCCGCGAAAAGATCTCGCCTGACGCAATCGACAGTTGCTTGCGCAGGTCTTCATCCTTGAGGATCAGGTCGCCGGTCAGCTTGATGCCGGTGACGGTATAGACCTCGCCTTCGCTGATGTTGGCGACGACATACATCTTGCGCTTGTCCGGACTCATTGCGACCTGGGTCGAATCGACGCCGAAATCGACGTAGCCGCGATCGAGGTAGAACGACGACAGGCGCTCGAGGTCGCCGGACATCTTCTCGCGAGAGTACTGGTCGTCCTTCGAATACCACGAGGTCCAGTTGGTCGTGTCGGACTGGAAATCCTCCTGGATGTCCTTGTCCTTGAACGACGTGTTGCCGACGATGTTGAGATGGCTGATCTTCGCCGGCTTGCCTTCGACGATGTTGATCGCGACTTCGACGCGGTTGCGGTCCAGGTTGACCACCGCGGTCTTTACCGACACGTTGTACTTGCCGCGGTTGTAGTACTGGCGCGTCAGTTCCTGCTGGACCGAGTCGAGCTTGAGGCGATCGAAGGTCTCGCCCTCGGCCAGGCCGATGCCCTTGAGCCCCTTGCGCAGTTCTTCTTCCTTGAGGTCCTTGTTGCCGCGCAGTGCGATCTTCGAGATCGACGGTCGCTCCTGCAGCGTGACGACGAGGATGTCGCCCTGGCGAGACAGGCTGACGTCGTTGAAGAAGCCGGTCCGGTACAGCGCGCGGATCGCCTGTTCGGCGCGTGCGCTGTCGAGCGTGTCGCCCTTCTCGACCGGCAGGTAGGTGAATACGGTTCCCGCGGCAATGCGCGACAGGCCGTCGATGCGGATGTCCTGCACCGTGAAGCTGTCGAACGCAAACGCATTCTGGCTGCTGAGCCAGACAAACAGGAGCAGGGCGGCGATACGCTTCATCGTCACATCCGTTGGGGCAGGGTTGGCTGGCGACATGAACTCGCCGCAGCCGTCGTTATGAGGCAGAACCGGCTCAGAGCGAGAGCCGCAGGATATCGTTGTAGAACGCGAGACCCATCAGGCCCACGAGCATCATCAAGCCGACGTATTGGCCGGCGATCTGCGTGCGTTCGCTTACCGGACTGCCTTTGATCAGCTCGATAAGGTAATACAGCAGGTGTCCGCCGTCCAAGATCGGGATCGGCAGCAGATTCATGATCGCCAGTGACAGCGAAATGATCGCGAGGAATTGCAGGAACCATGCTACACCGAGTTGCGCCGAGCCGTTGGCGAAGCGCGCGATCGTGATCGGTCCGGACAGGTTCTCGAGGCTGGCCTTGCCGACGATCAGCATCTTCAACATGTTGAGCGAGCTGGCGGTGACGTCCCAGGTCTCGGCGAATGCGCGCGGAATCGCCGCCAGCGGCCCGTACTGCAGCGTCGCATCGTGCGCTGCGGTCGAGCCGATGCCGATGATGAAGCGCGAGCTGCCATCGGCAGCGGTCTGCTGCGCCGCCGTCAGACGCACGTCGAGGCGATCGTTGCCGCGCTGCACGACCAGAGCGAGTTGTGGATTTTTTGCGGATTCTTCGGGAACGACCTTCTCGATGTCGCCGAAGCCCGTGATGTCGCGGCCATTGATGCGCACGATGCGGTCACCGACCTCGAGTCCGGCCGCGGCCGCCGGCGAGCCATCGCCGACGCGGCCGATCACCGCAGGCACCGCGCGCGGTTGCAGGGTCAGCCCGATTTCCTTGAACAGATCCTTCTCGGCGACTTCCGACGGCATGCCACTGAACGCAAACGTGCGTTCGGTCTCGGCACCGCTGGCGGTGACCACGGCGACACGCGTGTCCTCGCGACCTACGGCGTTTTCGCCGAGTTTCTGCAGCGCCTTGCTCCACGAGTCGATCGGTGCGCCATTGACCGCGACAATGCGGTCGCCAGCAAGGATGCCGGCGCTTGCGGCGACCCCGGTCGGCGTGTCGACGATCGGCTGGAAGTCGGGCTTGCCGACCACGAACATTAGCCAGAACGCTGCCACTGCGAAGACGAGGTTGAATGCCGGGCCGGCGGCGGCGATCGCCATGCGCTGCAACACCGGCTTGCGGTTGTGTGCGTGGGCGACGTCCTTGGGGTCGACGTCGCCTTCGCGCTCGTCGAGCATCTTCACGTAGCCGCCGAGCGGAATCGCGGCGATCGCGAACTCGGTGCCATGGCGATCGCGACGCATCCACAGCGGCTTGCCGAAGCCGATCGAGAAACGCAGCACCTTGACCCCGCACAGGCGTGCGACGACGTAATGGCCGTACTCGTGGAACGTGATCAGCAGGCCGAGGGTAACCAGCAACCACCACACGGAACCAAAAAACTCAGTCATTGACGCATCTCGATCGGTGCCGGTTTCAGGCTGCCAGGGTCGCAATGATACGTTGCGCCCGTCGCCGCGCGGTTAAATCACTGTCAAGGAGACCTTCGAGTCCGTCGACCGGCACCACTTCGGCGCCGTCGAGGCACGCGGCGACCACATCGGCGATGCCGAGGAAGGCGATGCGTCCGTCGAGAAACGCCGCGACCGCTTCCTCGTTGGCGGCATTCAGCACGGTCGGCGCGGTGCCGCCCGCGGCAAGCGCGGCGTAGGCGAGGTCGAGACAGGCGAAGGTATCGCGATCCGGTGCCTCGAAGCCGAGCGTGCCGGCAGCGACCAGGTCGAGCACGCGCACGCCGGCGTCGACGCGTTGCGGCCATGCAAGCGCGTGCGCGATCGCGGTGCGCATGTCCGGATTGCCGAGCTGGGCGAGCACCGAACCGTCGCGGTAAGCGACCATCGAATGCACGATGCTCTGCGGATGCACGACGACGTCGATCAGCGAAGCCGGCGCGTCGAACAGGAAGTGCGCCTCGATGACTTCGAGTCCCTTGTTCATCAGGGTCGCCGAGTCGACCGAGATCTTGCGGCCCATGCTCCAGTTCGGATGCGCACAGGCCATGTCGGGCGTGATGTCGGCGAGTTGCGCGCGCGTGCGCCCGCGGAACGGGCCGCCGGAAGCGGTCAGCACGATGCGGCTGACGCCGGCGCTGGCAAGATCCCGGCGTGCAGCCGGCAGACACTGGAATACCGCGTTGTGTTCGGAGTCGAGCGGCAACAGGTCGCCGCCGCCTTCGGCAAGTGCCGCCAGCAGCAGCGGGCCGGCCATCACGATGGCCTCCTTGTTGGCCAGCAGGATGCGCTTGCCCGAACGTGCCGCGGCCAGCGTCGATTCGAGTCCGGCGGCGCCGACGATCGCCGCGACCACGGTATCGGTGTCAGCGTCGGCAGCCGCTTCGATCAGGCCTTCGGCGCCGGCCAGCGCGCGCGTCGACAGCCCGGCCTTGACCAGCCGCGCCTGCAGCGCAGGCAGGCAGGCCGGATCGGCGATGACGGCGACGCGTGGCCGGTACGTCGCGCAGAGGTCGGCCAGCTTGTCGACGTTGCGATGGGCGCTCAGGGCGCCGATCTCGAAACGATCCGGATGGCGCGCAACCACGTCGAGCGTACTCGCGCCGATCGAGCCGGTCGCGCCGAGCAGGGCGATGCGCCTCATGCGCGCAATGCCAGGTCAATCAGGGCCTTGCCGGCAACGAACACGGGCATCGCGGCGAACACGCTGTCGAGCCGGTCGAGCAGGCCACCGTGGCCGGGGAACAGCGCGCCGGAGTCCTTCACGTTCGACTGGCGCTTGATCAGGCTTTCAAACAGGTCGCCGACGACGGAAAAGACCAGGGTCAGCGCAGCAACGACCAGCAACAGCGCGAGCGCGAGGCCGCGTTCGTCGAGCAGCCAGCCACCAATCACCGCGACCACGGCCGAGCCGGCAAACGCGCCGATGACGCCCTCGACCGTCTTGCCCGGGCTGATGCGCGGCGCCAGCTTGTTCTTGCCGAAGCGCCGACCGGCGAAATAGGCAAACGAGTCCGCGACCCATACCAGAACCAGCGCGAACAGGGCCCAGTTGTGGCCGAGCGGCTCGACGCGATGGATTTCGATCAAGGCGGCCCACGACGGCAGCAACATGGCGAAACCGGCAACGATTTTCAGCGCATGGTTGCGCGGCGTCGGCGATGCGCCGAACGAGAAATTGCGCAACCATGCCAGCACCAGCAGCCACCAGACGAGGCCTGCGCCGATCACGAACCACCATGCCGGGGTGTCGCGCAACCACCACAGCGCACCGAGACCGACGGCTCCTGCCGCCACCGTGACGATGCGTGCCGGCATCGGGACGATCCCGATCAGGCGCGTCCATTCCCACAGGGCGAGCAGCCAGACCAGCGCCGTGAGGCCGGCGAACGCGTAGGTCGGCAGCAACAGGATGACCGCAACCGCGATTGGTGTCAGCACGAGTGCGGTGAGGATGCGTTGCTTCATGCGCGGGTATGCTCAGCCACTGGCGAGGATCTGTGCGGGTGTCATGCCGAAACGTCGCTGGCGCCGGGCGAACTCCTCGATGGCTCGACCAAGCTCGATGGCATCGACATCCGGCCACAACGTATCGGTGAACACGAGTTCCGCGTAGGCGATCTGCCAGAGCAGGAAGTTGCTGATGCGCAGCTCGCCGCCGGTGCGGATGACGAGGTCCACGGGTGGCTGCGCCGACAGGCTGAAGTATTGCCCGAGCGCATGCTCGTCGATCGCGTCGGCATCGAGTTCGCCGCGCTGCACTGCCTGCGCCGCACGCCTCGCCGCATTGGCGATGTCCCAGCGACCGCCGTAGTTCACGGCGACGTTCGCGTACAGCGACGTGTTGCCGGCGGTCTTGCGCATCGCCCGTTCCATGCGCTCGCGCAAGTCGCTCGAGAATGCCGACAGGTCGCCGATGAATTCGATGCGCACGCCGTGCGAGTGCAACTCCTCGACCTCGCGGTCGAGCGCCTTCAGGAACAGTTGCATGAGCACGCCGACTTCGCCCGCCGGTCGCTTCCAGTTCTCGCTCGAGAACGCGAACAGGGTCAGCGAATGGATGCCACGGCGCAGGCAGAACTCGACCGTCGCTCGCAGCGCCTTCTGGCCCTCGTGATGGCCGAAGCTGCGCGGGCGATGGCGGCGCTCGGCCCAGCGACCGTTGCCGTCCATGACGATGGCGAGGTGCTGCGGAACGCGCGCGGGCAGCGGGCTGTTGAGTACCGGTTGCATGGGGATCAGGCGTCGTCGGGCTCCGCTCAGATGGCCATCAACTCGTCTTCCTTGGTCTTGACCACGCCATCGATTTCCTTGACGAAACGGTCGGTCAGCTTCTGGATGTCTTCTTCGGCGCGGCGCTCCTCGTCTTCGGTGATCTTCTTGTCCTTGAGCAGTTCCTTGACGTGATGGATCGCATCGCGACGGATGTTGCGCACGGCGACCTTGGCGTCCTCGCCCTCGCCGGCGACGTGCTTGGACAGCTCCTTGCGCCGCTGCTCGGTAAGCGCCGGCATGTTGATGCGGATCACCTGGCCGACCGTGGTCGGGGTCAGGCCGAGATTGGCGGCAAGGATGGCTTTCTCGATCGGGCCGACCATCTGCTTCTCGTACGGCGCGATCGCCAGCGAGCGCGCATCGGCAACGGTCACGTTGGCGACCTGGTTGAGTGGAACATCGGCGCCGTAATAGTTGACCTGCAGCGAGTCGACCAGGGCCGGACTGGCGCGGCCGGTGCGCAAATGGGTCAGGTCGTGGCGCAGCGCGTCGACGCTCTTGTTCATGCGAACCTGAGCGTCCTTCTTGATCTCGTCGAGCATGTCGTTTCCTGCGGTTTCGTCAGCGGCAGGAGTATAGCAGCGGGCCACTGCGCAGCCGCGCGGGTGGCCAAGGCGCCGCTGCGGCTCAGCGAGAGGTGCTGACCAGGGTGCCGACCGACTCGCCGCGCACGATGCGCATGAGGTGGCCGGCGCGCGAGATGTCGTAGATGCGCAACGGAATGCAATGGTCCCGGGTCAAGGCGATCGCGCTGGTGTCCATGACCTGCAGGTTGCGCTGGATCACTTCCTCGTAGGTCAGATGGTCGTAGCGCGTCGCGGTGGCGTCCTTGTTCGGGTCGGCGGTGTAGATACCGTCGACCTTGGTCGCCTTGAGCAGAAGGTCGGCGCCGATCTCGATCGCGCGCAGTGCGGCCGCCGAATCGGTGGTGAAGAACGGATTGCCGGTACCGGCGGCGAACAGCACGATGCGGCCCTTCTCGAGATGGCGGATCGCGCGGCGACGGATGAAGTCCTCGCAGACTTCGTTGATCTTGATCGCACTCATCGTGCGCGCGGTGCCGCCGGCCTTCTCGATCGCGTCCTGCATCGCCAGCGCATTCATGACGGTGGCGAGCATGCCCATGTGGTCGCCGGTGACGCGGTCCATGCCGGCCGCGGCCAACCCCGCGCCGCGAAAAATGTTGCCGCCGCCGATGACCACGCCGATCTGCACGCCGATCTTCTGCACCTCGAGGATCTCGCGCGCCAGCGTGCCAATGACTTTCGGGTCGATGCCGTAGTCGGCCTCGCCCATCAAGGCCTCGCCAGACAGCTTCAGCAGGATGCGCTTGAACGGGATATCGGCCATGAAAGTCTCCGGAGGGCGGGCAAAACTGCCGTAGTGTATCCGTCGAACCCTGCGCCCACAAAAAAACCCGCAGTCAACCGCGGGTTTTCATGTATGTCCAACGGAGCGTTGCTTCATTCCAACAGTGCGGCCATGGAAGGCCGCTTCTGATCTGTCAGAAGGCCAGCGTGTCCCGGTCGCCGTCGCTGCTGGCCGAAGCAGCGATCAAGGAAGATCGCACAAAAAAATTCCAAACGAAGCCGGGCTAAACCAATCCCGCCTGCTTCATGACTTCGGCGGCGTAGTCTTCGACCACTTTCTCGATGCCTTCGCCAACCGCGATGCGCTGGAACGACAGCACTTCGGCGCCTTCCTTCTTGAGTACGGCGCCGACGTTGTGGTCGGTGTCGAGCACATAGGGCTGGCCAGTCAGGGTCACTTCGCTGACGATCTTGTTGATCTTGCCGCTGATGATCTTCTCGAGGATTTCCGCCGGCTTGCCCTTGTCCTTCTCCGACATCTTGGCCAGCTCGATTTCCTTTTCCTTGGCGACGAACTCTGCCGGCACGTTCTCGGCGCCGATGTAGGGAGGGTTCATCGCGGCGATATGCATGGCCAGACCGCGCGCAAGCTCGGCCGAACCGCCCTTGAGCTCGACCAGCACGCCGATGCGCCCGCCGTGCAGGTAACCGGCAACCATGTGCGTGCTGTCGATGCGCACGAGGCGGCGGATCTGCACGTTCTCGCCGACCTTCGCGATCAGCGCCGAGCGCGCTTCCTCGACCGTGCCGCCGCCCGCATAGGGTTTCGACTTCAACGCGTCGACATCAACGGCGTCGAGTGCTGCCTTGGCGACGTGGTCGCCGAAAGCCAGGAAGTTCTCGTCCTTGGCAACGAAGTCGGTCTCGCTGTTGATCTCGACCAGCACGGCCTTGCCATCCTGCTGGCCGAGTACGATGCGGCCTTCGGCGGCGACCCGGTCGGCCTTCTTGTCAGCCTTGGCCAGACCCTGCTTGCGCAACCACTCGATCGACGCCTCGATGTCGCCGTTGTTCTGCGTCAGTGCCTTCTTGCACTCCATCATGCCGGCACCGGAGCGCTCGCGCAGCTCCTTGACCATCTGTGCGGTGATATCCATTGGAAACCCTCGGTTGCGGGCGCGCTGCATCGGCATCGCGCGGATCGGAAAAAATCAGCGTGGCGGGCGCACGCGTCACCGCATGCGCCGCAGCGACGCAAAATGCCTGCGTCGCATTACCTCGTCATGTCGGATGCGCCGGCCGCCATGCGGCCGGCGCAATGGCGTCTTACTCGGCAGCTGGATCGGCAGCTGGATCGGCAGCTGCCGACTCTGCTGCCGGCTCGGCAGCCTTCGCTTCGCTGCGTGGCTTGGGCGCGCCTGCGTTGCCGGCGGGGCCGCTGCGACGACCGGCGGACGGCGGCGGACCGCGCTTCGCCGGCGGCTTGCCACGCGGAGCCTGCTTGCGACGATCGTCGGTCTTGGCAATCGGATTGCCGTCGGCGTCGAGTTCGACGAACTCGTCGTTGTTGACGGCCGCATGCGGCGCAGCAGCCTTGCCTTCGAGCACTGCATCGGCCACCGCGCGCGTGTACAGCTGCACGGCGCGGATCGCGTCGTCATTGCCCGGGATCGCATAGTCGACCAGGCTCGGGTCATAGTTGGTATCGACCACGGCGACCACCGGGATGCCGAGCTTCTTGGCTTCGAGCACGGCGATGTTCTCGTGACCGATGTCGACCACGAACAGCGCGTCGGGCAGGCGGTTCATGTCCTTGATGCCGCCAAGCGAACGCTCGAGCTTCTCGCGTTCACGGCCGATCTGCAGCACTTCGTGCTTGACCAGCTTGTCGAAGCTGCCGTCACCGGCCATCGTCTCGATTTCCTTGAGACGGGCAATCGACTGCTTGACCGTGCGGAAATTGGTCAGCATTCCGCCGAGCCAGCGTGCCGCAACGTAGGGCTGGCCGCAGCGTGCGGCTTCTTCCTTGACCGCTTCGCGGGCCGAACGCTTGGTGCCGACGAACAGCAGGGTGCCGCGCTTCTGCGCGAGCCCCGAGACGAAGTTCATCGCATCGTTGAACAGCGGCAGCGTCTTTTCTAGATTGATGATGTGGATGCGTCCGCGCGCGCCGAAGATGTACGGCGCCATGCGGGGATTCCAGTAACGCGTCTGATGACCAAAATGGACGCCCGCTTCGAGCATCTGGCGCATGGTGACTTGAGGCATGATGTGAAACTCCAATCGTGGACAGCCCCGCCGGTTGATGGAGGCGAAGGAATGTCCGGGGTTGAGACCTCCACGTACCCGCCGCTTGCGACCCCTTGCGAGGCACCCCGAAAGCGGTGACGGTACGTGTGCGGATTTGGCGCTGGGCGCCTGGCGTGGACTTGCAGTCGCGCGGCAAGACCACATTTCGTTTGTCGGCGGCAACTTACGCAGGTCGCCGACAAATCCGTACAATTCTAGCGTGTGTGCGCGTCCCGCCACAAGCCTGCAGGAAACAGGAACGATGTCCGTCACGATCAAGACCCCAGATGAAATCGAGAAGATGCGCGTCGCCGGCCGTCTCGCCGCCGAGGTCCTCGAAATGATCGGCCCACACGTCAAACCGGGCGTGACGACCGAGGAGCTCGATCGCATCTGCCATGACTACATCGTCGACGTGCAGCAGGCGATCCCGGCCAATGTCGGTTACAAGGGCTTTCCGAAGACCCTGTGCACGTCGGTCAATCACGTCATCTGCCACGGCATTCCAAGCCCGTCGAAGGTGCTCAAGGATGGCGACATCGTCAATATCGATGTCACCGTCATCAAGGATGGCTGGCACGGCGACACCAGTCGCATGTATTACGTGGGCGAGCCGTCCGTGCTCGCGCGCCGTCTCGTCGAGACCACGCGTGAAGCGATGCTCAAGGGCATTGCCGAGGTTCGTCCTGGCGCCACCCTCGGCCACATCGGCCAGGCCATCCAGCGCTTCGCCGAGGGGCAGGGATTCTCGGTCGTGCGCGAGTACTGCGGGCACGGCATCGGCAAGATCTACCACGAGGATCCGCAGGTCCTGCACTACGGACAGGCGGGCATCGGGCTGACGCTGCAGAAGGGCATGACCTTCACGGTCGAGCCGATGATCAACGCCGGCAAGCCGCAGACGCGTCTGTTGCCGGATGGCTGGACCGTGGTCACGCGCGATCACTCGCTGTCGGCGCAATGGGAACACACCATCGTGGTCACCGATGACGGCTATGAAATCCTGACGCCGTGGCCGCAGGCCGCGTGAGCGTGCCGGGACGATGAACGCAGGCAGCGCCGGCGTCGGAGTTCCGGCACTGCCGCGACTCGGTGCGGGTGTTGCCCGTGGCGGTGTCGTCGGCCCTGCGCGACTGGCCTTGCGCCAGTACCTGATCGACTACGACCGTGATCTGGCCGGTGCGTTTCGCGACGGTGCTCCGGCGCAAGCGCTCGCCGAAGCGCGCGCCGGAGCTGTCGGTCGCGTCCTGCGCTACGCCTGGCAGGCCTGGCTTGGCGACAGCAGTGCAGCCGCATTGATCGCCACCGGCGGTTTCGGCCGTGGCGAATTGTTCCCGTACTCCGACGTCGATCTGCTCGTGTTGACCATTGAGAATTCCGATCCGCGACTGCAGCGCACGATCGCCGCGTTCTGCGCCTGCCTCTGGGACATCGGCCTGAAGCCCGGTTATGCCGTGCGTGACCTGTCCAATTGCCGGACGATCGCGCGGGACGATGTCAGCGTCTACACGAATCTGCTCGAAGCACGTCATCTTGATGGTTGCCGCGAGTTGTCCGAGCAGCTGCTCGGCAGCCTGCCCGATGAGATGCTCTGGACGCCGGCGCGCTTTCTCGCTGCCAAGCACGCCGAGCAGAGCGCACGTCACCTGCGCTTCGGCGATACGGCATACAACCTGGAACCACAACTCAAGGAAGGCCCCGGCGGATTCCGCGACCTGCAGATGATCGGCTGGCTCGGCCGTGCGATCGCCGGCTCGTCCGATGCGCAGACGATGGTCGAGGCCGGATTGCTCGACGACGGCGAAATCGACGTCATCGACGCGGCACGCGCCACCCTGTTCCGCATCCGCCATGCGCTGCACCTGCTCGCGCGCCGCGCCGAGGAGCGCCTGCTGTTCGACTACCAGCGCGATCTCGCGACCGCGCTCGGCTATCGCGACGAGCATTCCGACAATCTCGGCGTCGAGCAGTTCATGCAGGAATACTTTCGCGCTGCACGCAGCATCGCGACGGTCAACGAGGAGCTGCTGGCCCGCTGCACCGAGATGCTCGCCGAGCCGACCGATGCACCGGTCGAGCTGGCGGGCGGCTTTCGTCGCATCGGCACGCGGCTCGACATCGTCGACGCCGCGCGCCTGCGCAGCGAGCCGCAGGCGATCATCGAACTGTACGCGCTGTTCGCCAGCGAACGCGGCGTACGCGGCCTGCGCGCCAATGCGCTGAGACAGGTGCGCCATGCGCTGGCCGACCCGCAGTTCAATCTCGATGAGCCTGCGGTTTTCATCGCGCTGCGCGAACTCCTCGAACGTGGCGCGCCGGCTGTCGAGTCGCTGGCGGCGATGGCCAGGCATGGCGTGCTCGCGCGCCTCATCCCCGGCTTTGCCCGCGTCACCGGACGCATGCAGTACGACCTTTTCCATGTCTACACGGTCGACGAGCATACCTTGCGCGTGCTGCGCTTCATCGCACGCTTCGAAGCGGCTGCCGCGGCAGCCGACTTCCCCCTCGCGTTCGCCGTCTACAAGCGTATTCCGCAGGTCTCGCTGCTGCTGCTCGCTGCGCTTTTCCACGATATCGCCAAGGGTCGTGGCGGCGACCATTCGGTGCTCGGGGAAGACGATGCGCGCGCGTTCTGCGCCAAGCTCGGGCTCGGCGCCACCGCCACCCAACTGGTGGCCTGGCTGGTGCGCTGGCATCTGCTGATGAGCGTCACGGCGCAGCGTCAGGACATCACCGATCCGGCCGTCGTACAGCGCTTCGCCGATCAGGTCTCCGACTGGGAACGCCTCGATTACCTCTATCTGCTGACCGTCGCCGACATCAATGGGACCAGTCCGAAACTCTGGAACGCGTGGCGTGATCGCCTGCTTTCCGACCTGTACTCGGCAACCCGCTATGTGTTGCGCGAGGAATCGGGCGAACTGCCCAAGGAAGACGAGCGCATGGCCGAAATGCGCCTGCGTGCCGAAGCCATGCTCGCCCTGGCCGGCGTCGAGCACGCAACCGTGACGCGGATCTGGACGGATTTTCCGGAAGAGTGTTTCCTGCGCTACCGACCCGAGCAGATCGCCTGGCAAACCGCGGCGATCGCCGCGCACGGCGAGTCGAGCGAGGCACTGGTGCGTATCAATCCTATCGGCGTGCGCGGCACCAGCGAAGTGTTCGTGCATTCGCGCGATCGCGATGGACTGTTCGCCACGATTACCGCCGTGCTCGACCGCTGCCAGCTTGATGTCGTCGAGGCACGCATCATCGCGGCGCGATCGCACATGGTGCTCGACACGTTCTTCGTGCTCGACGAGAACGGCCAGCCGCTCGACGACCCGGCCCGTGTCGGGGACATTGAAGCCGGCCTGCGTGCCGCGCTCGCGCAGCGCGTCCTCGACGAGGTGCCGGTACGCCGATCGATGCCGCGCACGCTTCGCCATTTCCACATGACGCCGCGTGTGACCTTCAGCGCCGAAGGTGCGCGCACGCGCCTCGGACTGGTCTGTTCGGACCGCCCAGGGCTGCTCGCCACCGTCGCCCAGACCTTCCGCTCCTGCGCTGTGCGCGTGCATGATGCGCGCATCGCGACGTTTGGCGCGCGCGTCGAGGACTTCTTCCAGATCACCGACGAGCGCGACCAGCCGCTGGACGCTGCCGCGCAGGAGAATCTGCGCAGCGCGCTGTATGAAAAACTCGACGCCGACGCCGTCGGCATCAACAAGGTCGCCCATGCAGCACATTGAACAGATCGTCGATTCCGCCTGGGATCAGCTCGGCAATCTCGATCCGGCATGGGTCGAATCGGTCCTGCGACCGGCCATCGACAGCGTGCTCGATGGCCTCGAGGCCGGCCGCCTGCGCGTCGCCGAACGTGACGAGGATGGCCAATGGCTCGTGCATCAGTGGATCAAGAAGGCCGTGCTGCTGTACTTCCGCATCAGCCCCAATCGCGTCATGGATGGCGGTTCGATGCATGCGTTCGACAAGGTGCCATTGCGTTTCGCCTCGACCAGTGAAGAGCAGTTCTCCGCATTCGGCGCTCGGGTCGTGCCCGGTGCGCTCGTGCGCCGCGGCGCGCATGTTGCGCGCGACGCCGTGCTGATGCCGAGCTACCTCAACATCGGCGCATACGTCGGTGCCGGCACGATGGTCGACACCTGGGCGACGGTCGGGTCGTGCGCGCAGATCGGTGCCCGCGTGCATCTGTCCGGCGGTGTCGGCATCGGCGGCGTACTCGAACCGTTGCAGGCCGCGCCGACGATCATCGAGGACGATTGCTTCATCGGCGCGCGCTCGGAAGTGGTCGAGGGCGTCATCGTCGAGCGCGGCAGCGTGATCGGCATGGGCGTGTTCCTCGGCCAGTCGACGCGCATCTACGACCGCGCGACCGGCAGCGTCAGCTACGGGCGCATCCCGTCCGGCAGCGTCGTCGTTGCCGGTTCCCTGCCGGCGGCCGATGCCAGCCACAGCCTGTACGCTGCGATCATCGTCAAACAGGTCGATGAGCGCACGCGATCGAAGACCGGCATCAACGAACTGTTGCGGGCCTGAACATGGCAATCGCGCTTTACGGTCTCGAGAAATGCGATACGTGCAAGAAGGCGCGCCAGTGGCTCGCGCGCAAGCACATCGAGCATGCCTTCATCGACTATCGCGAACACCGCGTCGAGCCTGCCGCGTTGAAGCGCTGGGCCGAATCAGTCGGAGGCTTCGACAAGCTCGTCAATTGCACCGGCACGACGTGGCGAAACCTTCCGACCTCGCGCAAGTCGCCGGGCAGCGATGCCGAATGGACGTTGCTGATCAAGGAATATCCCGCGCTGGTGCGCCGACCCGTTCTGGTGATCGCTGACGGCAGCGTCAGTGTCGGCTTCTCCGACACGCTGTTCAGTCGACGCCTCGAGGGCGCCGCACGCGAACCGGAGGCGTCATGACTGACTCTTCCGCGCTCACCGTGCTGCAGCGTTGACGATGTCGCTGGTCGTCGAGCTCACCTGTGACCTGATCCGCCGCAAGTCGGTGACACCCGACGACGCCGGCTGCCAGGCGCTTCTTGCAGACCGTCTGCAACGCTGCGGATTTTCGATCGAGCACCTGCGTTTCGGCGATGTCGACAACCTGTGGGCGACGCACGGTACGGGTGCTCCGGTGCTGGTCCTGCTCGGCCACACCGATGTCGTGCCGAGCGGTCCCGAACAGGCTTGGCGTACGCCGCCGTTCGAACCGACGATCCGTGACGGCGTCCTGCATGGACGCGGCGCCGCGGACATGAAATCTGGGGTTGCCGCCATGACGCTCGCGCTCGAGACCTTTGTCGAACGCCATCCGCGGCACGCCGGAACGATCGCATTGCTGGTCACCAGTGACGAGGAAGGTGCATCGATCGACGGCGTCAAACGCGTGGTCGAGGAGTTCGCGCGGCGCGGCCAGGGCATCGAGTGGTGCCTTGTGGGCGAGCCCTCATCGAAGCAGCAACTCGGTGACCAGATCCGCATCGGCCGGCGCGGTTCGCTAAGCGGCACATTGACCGTGCGCGGCGTGCAGGGACACGTCGCCTATCCGGAAAAGGCACGCAACCCGATCCATGCGCTTGCACCCGCGCTCGCCGCATTGGTTGCCGAGCGCTGGGACGAAGGCAACGAGGGATTCCCGCCGACGTCATTCCAGATATCGAACATGCATGCCGGTACCGGCGCCAACAACGTCATTCCCGGAGCGCTCGAGTTGCGCTTCAATTTCCGCTTCGGCACCGCGTCCACCGCGGTTTCGCTGCGCGAACGCGTCGAGGCGTGCCTGCACGCCCATGCCCTCGACTTCACGATCGACTGGGTAGAGTCCGGCGCGCCGTTCCTGACCGCCAACGGCGCGCTGCGCGAAGCCGTGGACGGCGCTGTCCACGCATTGACCGGCAGCGCGCCCGAGGCGAGCACGGCGGGCGGCACGTCAGACGGTCGTTTCATTGCACCAATGGGCGCTGAAGTGGTCGAGCTCGGCCCGGTCAATGCGAGCATCCACAAGATCGACGAGGGAATCTCGCTGGCTGACCTCGAACGGCTGCCGGGCCTGTATCTCGACATCGCCGAGCGATTGCTTGCGGCAACCGCATCCAGCCGCCCGCGCGTCCCGTAACAGACCGGACAACCGACCAGTGGAGGCCTGCCATGGTGAATAAGCGCACCGGGCAGTTCATATGAATGGGCCGATGTGATACTAATTGGGAGCGCGACACGGCGTGGACCTGCCGTCGGCGTCGCGCGAGAGCCTCGCGCACACGCAAAAATTCCTCGTTGAACAACGGCTCCGGTGCTGTTCGGCACAGCGACATGTTTCTTCGATGTAGTTGCAAGGGTAACTTGTCGCCGGATGCGTACAAGCGAATGGCGGAGTGCCGAAAGACTGCGGGGTAATGTTTTGGCCATCGAGATTCCGAACCTGCGGCGCGTGATGCGCCTTTTCCTTGCGCCGATGCTGATCTTCCTTTTCAGTGCGCAGACGCTGCTGGCGATCGACTTCACGCCGCACGGCACACAGCCCGGTCTGCTGTGGGCGCTCGAAGAACCCGAAGCCTGCATGTCGTGCCATCGTGGCTACAACCCGACCGATTCGAAGTTCATGCCGCACAACACGTGGGGCGGCTCGATGATGGCGAACGCAACGCGCGACCCGCTGTTCTGGGCCGCACTCGATGTCGCCAACAAGGATTATCCCGGCGTCGGCGATTACTGCCTGCGCTGTCACACACCGTCAGGATGGATGAACGGACGTGTGGTGAAGGCGGTCGGCGGCGGCAGCAGTGGTCCCGGCGGCGCCAGCGGCTGCCAGCTGACCGGCGACTACGATGACTTCGATGGCAAGGGCAACGACTACTCGGGTCTGACCTGTCATTTCTGCCATCGCATGATGCCGACTGGCCCGGCGGGCGAGGCCGGCATGATCGGCAATGCAAACATCTGGATCGACAATGCAACGAGCTGTGTCAATCCGGATGGATCGAGCTTTGGCGGACCGTGCCGTCGCGGGCCGTACACGTACACCGATGGCATGCTCGATCCGCCGCACGGCTGGGTCAAGTCGGAGTACCACTCCGAGTCGGAAATCTGCGGCACCTGTCACGATGTCAGCACGCCTGATACCGACAAGGGCCCGCTGAAAACGCTTATTCTCGAGACCGGCGTCGACACCAAGCGACCGATGCCGATCGAGCGCACCTTCACCGAGTGGAAGAACAGCCTGTTCGCCGACGTGATCTACCGCGATGGTCTGGGCGAAGGCGCGTCGGGAACGCCCGCGATCGTGCGCGAAGAGACCTGCCAGACCTGTCACATGCGCACCTCCGAGGATCCCGCCGCAAAAGCGTGCAACCAGAATCCGGCCGGGTCGCGTACCGGAAACCTGCCCGTGCACGAGTTCGTCGGCGCCAATGCCTGGGTACCGCAGATCATCAAGAGCGAATACGGTGGACCCGACGGCTTCGACCGTGAAGCCGATTTCGACCGCACCATCACCGCCGCACGCGAGATGCTCGCCGACAGCGCGAACGTCGAGACGACGATCACGGCCTATACGCCACCGACGGCGGGTGCGGCTGGCTCGATCAGCGTCAGCGTCAAGGTGACCAACCTGAGCGGCCACAAGTTGCCAACCGGGTATGCCGAAGGTCGGCGCATGTGGCTCAACGTCAAGGCGCTCAGCGCGTCACAGGCGGTTGTCGCCGAAAGCGCCGCCTACGATGCGTCGACAGCCGAGCTGACGCTCGATGCCCAGGCCAAGGTCTACGAGACACTGCAGGGCATCTGGTCGGCCGGATCACCGGGGCAATGCGTCACCGAGGTCGCCGGCAAGAAGCAGTTCCGCTTCGTGCTCAACAATTGCATCCAGAAGGACAACCGCATTCCGCCACTCGGATTCCGGCCGAAGACCGCGACCGATCCGGCCGGTGACGAAATGCGACCTGTTGCCTACAGCTATCCGGAAACATCGCCAGGGTCCGGCACGCTGGTCAACTACGACATCAACACCTACACCTTCACGCTGCCAGCCGGTACGGCGCGACCGATCCGTATCGATTCGCGGCTCAACTTCCAGGTGTCGAGCAAGGACTACATCGAGTTCCTGCGCGACGAGGCAATTGCCGCGCCGGCAGTGCCGGCCGAAAACCTGTTGTGCGCCGACGGCCCCGGAAGACCGTTCGACGTCGGACCGCAATCGCTCTCGCGAGGCGCCTATCTGTTTGAGCTGTGGTCAAACCCCGCCTACGGAAAGTCGCCGCCCGAGACCGCCGGCAACGTCTCCAGCATCACGACCGCAAACTGACACGTATTCGATGCCAATGAGCCTTCGCTGCGTCACGCAACGGACCCGCTCAACCGGGCCGATCGTGGCGCGTGCGATGGTGGGTCTGTTGGTGCTGGTCAGCCTCACCGCCTGTGCGTCGATCAGTGGTTCGATCGATGGTCTTGATCAGCCTGGCCGAATGCGCGGACTGGTCGAGTCGAGTCGGGTGACCGATTTCTGTCCGCAGCCACCGATCCGGCGTGCCGATGAACGTTGCATCGTCACGCGCAGCTGGGATTACGATCGCGGCGTTACCGTCGTGCGCACCTACGATCCACAGGGCACGCTGATCCTGACGCAAACGCCGCCCGGTGCCGATCTCAGCCTCACTGCAGCGGAGCAGGCTCGCATCGAGACGCTCATGCGCACCGACCCGCGGACATCGTCGATCGTCAACGTGCCCGGCGTGATGGTGTGGTCCGGCGGTTTCGTCATGCGCGAACCGGGCGACCGCTACTGCGATCGCGGTTCGCGCTGTCTTCGCGCGATCGCGGCCGCCGACGGCGGCAATCGCGTCGTTCTTCATTCCGTGGTCGACCTCATGACCGATCGCGTCGTCTATCCCCACTACGGTGCAGCAGAAAAAACGCTGACCCATTCACCTCCGGAGCACTGATCCAATGCGTATTGGCTTGATTGTCCTCGCCGTCGCCAGCCTCGCCGTGACGGCCTCCGTTACCCCCCTGCAGGCGGCCTCCCCGACCTGCGTCGCGCCGGAAACGAAACTGAGCTGGCCGGCCGATAATCCGGTCTGGGAAATGTGCTGGCTCGGGCCCAACCAGAGTGTCGGGCCGCGCGGTTCCGGACTCGAGTTGCGCAATGTGCATTTCAATGGCCAACTGGTCATGCGCCGCGCGCATGCGCCGATGCTCTTCGCCGAGTACCAGAACGCCAATGGCGGCAACTGCTATCGCGACTGGAAGGACCTGCGCACGCCGATCCTCGCGGCAACTGGCGTGCAGAATCAACTCGGCACGAGTCCCGCGGGGCAGCCGGCGGCAACCACCTCGTGCGATCGCTCGCTCGATTCGACGACGTCCTACGGCACTTGTCCATTCGGCCTGCCGACGCCTCCCGGCTACAGTTGCGCAAACGGAATCACGATCGAAGATCTCGGCGATCGCGTGCGC
>JBBSOU010000027.1:0-32598 GCA_038259445.1 Lysobacterales bacterium
GCGACCAGCAACGGACGCACGATCAGCGTGATGCCGGCCATCAGCAGCAGTTCATCGGCGTGGCGGCTGAAGAAATCCTCACCCGGGCCACTGGCGAGCAGGTCGACAATGCGCCCAAGGAAACCGAACATGGCGACTTCAGCGAGTGCCAGCAACAGGCCGGCAACCAAGGTCGCCGTGAACAGAGGCCACAATGGACCCACGTAGTGCGCATAGAAGCGCCATGGCGTGCGTGGTGGCGTTTCCCCCTCGAGCTTCGGGAACACGTCGATCAGTGACTCGAACCAGCGGAACATCGGGCGAATCCAGAAAGGTCAGCCGCCCATTATCCCATCTGCGACGGTTGTCTGCAGGTGCGCGTTAGCGCCACGCACGCGGTTGCGCGATACTCGGGCGATGAAAAAACTGTTGATAGCGGTATTGCTGCTGGTCGTCACCGTTCCGACGTGGGCTGCCGACACGCCTGCGCCGGCAGCGCTGAATCTCGTGCTCGTGCGTCATGGCCATTACGTGCCCGACAAGGAAGCGGACAAGGCCCTCGGGCCCGGACTCTCGCCGATCGGCGTCGCGCAGGCCCGGCTCACCGCAGCTCGCCTGCGCGGATTGCCGTTTGCGTTCGATGCGCTTTACGTGAGCCCGTTGCAGCGCGCGCGCGATACCGCGGCCGTGATCGGCGATGAGTTTTCTGGCCGCGATTTCACCGTGCTCGCCGACCTCGAGGAATGCACGCCGCCGACGCGTCGCACCGAAGTGACCAGGCACGAAAAACCGGAAGACCTCGCCGCCTGCAAGGCGCAGTTCGACCGATTGTTCGACGCGCAGTTCCGAACCGCCCAGGGCGCCGAGCGCACCCACCTGCTGGTCTGCCACGGCAACGTGATCCGCTACATGGTGACCCGCGCGCTCGGTGTCGATACCGCATCGTGGCTGGAGATGTCGTTCGGCCACACCAGCATCACGCGCATTCGGGTCGAGGCCGACGGTCGCTTCAAGCTCATTTCCGCCGGTGATGTGGGTCATCTGCCGCCGAACCTGCTGACCGGGGCGACGGGAGACAGCGACAGGAGTCTTGCGATACCCGCATTGCGCGCGGCGCATTGACGCTGACTGCGTAAGGCGCACCGACCAAAGGCTGGACGCGCCGTGGTTCGAGTCATTGGCAACAACGCGGCAAACGTCTGGCGGACCGGCTGCGAGGCGACCCATGCTGGCCCTGCTTTGGTGGACGGCAAAAGCAGGCATGCGTGGCCGTCGATGTCGAGCTGACGGAGTTGTCGTGGGAAGCGGCGCCAGCCGCGATGCTCCTTGGTGAAATCACCAAGTGCATCACGACTGAAATCGCTTGCTGCGAAAACACAGGCAATCGCACTCCTCAGCACGAGCCGCTCGGCGATTCCTCAAACTTCCTAACCGTCTTGACGTTTGCCCAGCGCGGTAACGATTTCCTGTGCGCTGCGCAACCTTTCGCTGGCGCCCTCGAGTTGCAGCTTGATGCGCAACTTGTCCTGGCCATCCAGCGCGTAGACCTTCGGCAAGGTCTGGATCATGCGGATCACCGTCATCGGATCGATCGCGGGCTTCGGATTGAAGGTGACGCGTCCGCCGTTGGCGCCGAGTTCGAGCTTGCGGATGCCGAGCGGTGTCGCGCGCAGCTTCAGTTCGGTGATCGCGAACAGGTTCCTGACCGCGTCCGGCAGGATGCCGAAACGATCGACCATCTCGACTTGCAGGTCGCGCAACGCATCGTCATCCCGCGCGCTGGCGATGCGCTTGTACAGGGTCAGGCGCGCACTGACGTCGGCGAGATAGTCATCGGGAATCAGGGCCGCAAGATGCAGCTCGATGTCGGCTTCATGGTCGCTGGTCAGATCGAAGTCGGGCAGCGCGCCGGACTTCAGTGCGCGCACCGCGCGGTCGAGCATGTCGCTGTACATCGAGAATCCCACTTCCTCGATCTGGCCCGACTGGTCCTCGCCGAGCAGTTCGCCGGCACCTCGGATCTCGAGATCGTGCGTGGCCAGCGTGAAGCCGGCGCCGAGTTCCTCAAGCGACGCCAGTGCCTCGAGGCGCTTCTCGGCATCGGCGGTGATCGAGCGGTGATCGGGCACGATCAGGTAGGCGTAGGCACGGTGGTGCGAACGTCCTACACGTCCACGCAACTGGTGCAGCTGGGCAAGGCCGAAGCGGTCGGCGCGGTTTATCACGATCGTGTTGGCGCTCGGCACGTCGATGCCGGACTCGATGATTGTCGTGCACACGAGCACGTTGTAGCGCTGGCGGTAGAAGTCGAGCATGGCCTGTTCGAGCTCGCGTTCCGGCATCTGGCCATGCGCGATGCGGATGCGCGCATCGGGAATCAGCGTCTCGAGTTCGCGCGCGGCCTTCTCGATCGTGTCGACTTCGTTGTGCAGGAAGTACACCTGGCCGCCGCGCTGCAGTTCGCGCTGGAATGCTTCGCGGATCAGCGCCGCATCCCAGGTGCCGATGAAGGTCTTGACTGCCAGTCGATGCGCCGGCGGTGTGGCGATGATCGACAGGTCGCGCAGGCCGGCCATGGCCATGTTGAGCGTGCGCGGGATTGGTGTTGCGGTCAGGGTGAGCAGGTCGACCTCGGCGCGAAGCTTCTTCAGTTGCTCCTTCTGACGCACGCCAAAGCGCTGTTCCTCGTCGACGATGACGAGACCGAGATCCTTGAAACGCACATCGTTCTGCAGCAGCTTGTGCGTACCGATGATGATGTCGATCTTGCCGTCGACGATCTGCGCGAGCGCCGCGTCGGTTTCCTTCTTCGACTTGAAGCGTGACAGCACGTCGACACGGATCGGCCAGTCGGCAAGGCGGTCGCGGAAATTCTGGAAGTGCTGCTGGGCCAGCAACGTGGTCGGCGCGAGAATGGCGACCTGGCGTCCGGCGGTGGCGGCAACGAACGCCGCACGCAGCGCCACTTCGGTCTTGCCGAAACCGACATCGCCACAGACCACGCGATCCATCGGCCGGGCGCGAGCGAGATCGGTGATGACCGCTTCGATTGCCTGCAGCTGGTCGGGCGTCTCCTCAAACGGAAACGCCGAGGCGAACTGGTCGTACATGAGTCGATCAACGGTGACCGAGGTGCCGCTGCGCGCCTCGCGCTGCGCATAGATCGCGAGCAGTTCGGCGGCGACATCACGAACCTTTTCGGCCGCCTTGCGCTTGGCGCGCTCCCAGGCATCGCCACCGAGCGAGTGCAGCGGCGCCAGTTCGGGCGCCGTACCCGAGTAACGGCTGACCAGATGCAACTGGGAAACCGGAACGTAGAGCTTGTCGCCCTTGGCGTATTCGATGGCAAGGAACTCGCCGTCCTGGCCGCCGACATCGAGCTTGAGCAGCCCGCGGTAGCGACCGACGCCGTGATCAACATGCACGATCGGCGCGCCCGGCGCGAGTTCGGTGAGGTCCTTGATGATCGACTCGGGGTCGCGTGCCGCACGCTTGCGTCGGCGCTGTTGCTGCGCGCGTTCGCCCTGCAACTCGCGCTCGGTCAACACCGTGACGGCCGGCGAGGTCAGTGCGAAGCCACGGTCGAGACTGGCAACGGTAATGGCGAACGGCGCCGCGCTGCGCTCGAACTCGCGCCACGAGCCGACGGTCTCCGGCGCCAGGTCGGCGGCGCGCAGTTGTTCGATGATCAGTTCGCGCCGACCGGCCGAATCGGCAGCGATCAGCACGCGGCCCGGATAGGCGCGCACGAAGCGTTGCAGTTCCTCGGCGGGCGCTTCGTTGCGGTGATTGATCGGCACGCTGGGTGCAGGCTGCGTTCCGAGATCGGTTGCCTGTACATCGCTGCCCGGCACCACGAGCTCGATGCGCAAGCGCAGGTTCAGGCGTTCGCGAAGTTGCTGCGGTGAAAGATACAGTTCCGCCACCGGCAGGATCGGCCGTTCGACATCGTGCATGCGCTGTTCATGGCGCTCGCAGGCCTGATGCCAGAACTGTTCAGCGGCCTCGAGCACGCCGTCACCGAGCACGAAGATCGCCTCGTCATCGAGGTAGTCGAACAGCGTTTCGGTGGCACCGGGCCGACCTTCCTCGAAGAAAAGAGGGAGGTAATACTCGATGCCCGCCGGTGCGGTGCCCTCGCGGATGTCCTGATAGAGCGGACATCGCCGCGGATCGATCGGAAAGCGCTCGCGCAGGGTATTGCGAAACGTGCGCGCGGTTTCTTCGGTGAGCGGGAACTCGCGCGCGGGCAGCAGGCGTACGTGGTCGACCTTGTTGGCGGATCGCTGGGTTTCCGCATCGAAGGTGCGGATCGAGTCGATCTCGTCGTCGAACAGCTCAATGCGATACGGCTCGGCGCTGCCCATCGGGAAGATGTCGACGATCGCGCCGCGCACCGCGAAGTCGCCCGGTTCCAGCACCTGCGGCACGTTGCGGTAGCCGGAAGCGGCGAGCCGGCGCTGCTCGGCGCCGAGATCGAACGTCTGACGCAACTCGAGCATGAGGCCCGATCCGGAAATGTAGCTGCGCGGAGCGAGCCGCTGCATCAGCGTCGCCACCGGCACGACGAGCACGCCGCGCTTGAGCGAAGGCAGCCGATACAGGGTCGCCACGCGCTGCGAGACAATATCCGGATGCGGCGCGAACAGATCGTAGGGCAGGGTTTCCCAGTCGGGGAAATGCAGCACCTCGAGATCACTGCCGGCGAACAGCGCAATCTCGGCTTCGAGCGCGTGTGCGGCATGCGTGTCGCGGGTCACCGCCACCACGACGCCCGCATGGCGACTGCCGGTCGCCGCCAGCATCA
Organism: Lysobacterales bacterium; assembly: GCA_038259445.1. Taxonomy (GTDB): domain Bacteria; phylum Pseudomonadota; class Gammaproteobacteria; order Xanthomonadales; family Rhodanobacteraceae; genus Dokdonella. Next base: position 4,787 of record JBBSOU010000027.1, read on the forward strand.
GCGCACGCGCCGAGCCGTGCGGAATGTTCCAGATGCGACGATGTTTCGGCGTGGAGGGAAGCGGAGCGGAAATCAGGGCTGTCGAATTCATCGGATCGCAAGGGGATGTCGGCGTCGCCGGCAGCGGATGCCGGTGCGAAAGGGCGACAGTGTATCGCGCTGCATGCGTCGGCTAGGCCGATTGCGACCGTGTGACGCGAGAACGGCAATGCCTGGTGCACGCATCAGCGAAGGCATTCCTGCCGGACGGACAGCGCCGGCCAGTGGCGACAATCAGATGCGGCGGTAGACGCGCATCACCCCTGGCTCGCCGGAAAGGGATTCGCGCTCGAAGCCGAGCCGGTGGGCGAGATCGAGCATGTTGCCATTTTCGGCCAGTACATGGCCCCAGATCTCGCGCATGCCACGAGCACGCGCGTTGTCGATCAACTCGGTCATCAATGCCCAGCCGACGCCCTTGCCGGTGAACTGCGGGTCGATCGCAATCGCGAACTCGGCGCCCTGCGTGACCTCATCGAAATGCACGCGTGCCTCGCCGCGGATTTCTTCCCCACCCTCGTCGGTGACCACGAACGCAGCGACGTGCTCCGGGTCGGATTTGCACAGGTGTCGCGCGGCGGCCTCGGGCAACTCGGTGAGCACATGAAACACGCGCAGGCGGACCTGCTCCGGAGTCATGCGTGAGAATGCGCGGATCAGTCGCGCCTGGTCCTCGGGATGAATCGGGCGCAGACGCAGCGGCTTGCCGTCACGCGAGCGAAAGCGGCGTCCTTTCTCAGGCGAGTCCGGTGCAACAGGCTTTTGCGTGGTTGCCCGGGCCGGCGGCCGGATCCCGCGCCCTGCGGTCAGCAGCGCCACGCTCGATCGGTTGGCGTCGAAACTATCCATGCGCCGATGGTGCGCTGCACAATTGGAGCTTGCACGTCAATTCGACCACATCAACAGCCACGGTTCATGTCAATGAACGCGTCGGCTCTGTTTCATTCATGTGGCGGTTGAACGCGTCGAAGCGCTCGATCACGTCGGCAATCTCGATCAGGTCCATGACCCCGGCGTGTTCGATCTTGGTGCCCCACGGCAAACGCGTCGCCGGCTTGCCACGGAACTTGAGCGCAGCGGCGTCATACCGATCGACGCACCAGCGTCGATCGCTGTACGGCCCGGAGCGCTGCGGGTTGCTCGCGGCGTGCAGGCCGAGCACCGACGTGCCGACTGCATTGGCCATGTGCATTGGACCGGAGTCAGGCGCCAGCACGAGATCGACGCGCGCGAGCATGGCGAGCAGTTGCTTGAGCGTGTCCTTGCCGATCATGTCGATCGGGCGAGCCTGCATGCTGGCCAGAATCTGGTCGCCGAACTCGCGTTCGTAGGCGCTCGGACCGCCACACAGCACCACGCGCCAGCCATGCTCGAGAACGGCGTGATCGGCCACGGCGGCATAGCGCTCGGGTCGCCAGTTGCGCAGCCGATGGCTGGACGTGGGGCTGATCAGCAGGGTTCGCGGACCTGGCGGCAGGTACTTCAGCGCAAATGACTGGTCCGCCTCTGTGACCGGGATGTTCCAGTGCACGGCGGTCTGCCGAATGCCGAGCGGCTCGAGAAAACTCGCCATCGCATCGAGCACATGTTCACCGCTGCGCGCGGCGATCCGGCAGTTGACGAAGAAGCCGTGCAGATCCTTCGAACGCGCGCGGTCATAGCCGATCCGCAGCGGTGACTTGACCAGCAGGCTGAGCAGATTCGCTCGCAGTGCGATCTGCATGTGCAGCAACGCCGAGAAGCGCCTCCCGGCCAGTCTTTCGCGGACCGCCTTGAAGCCTTCTCGCTTGGCGGACTTGTCGAAGACGATGAACTCCACGCCGGGCAGATCACCGACCAGCCGGTGCTCGAGCTTGCCGATCAACCAGATGATGCTTGTATCGGGCCATTGCTGCCGCAACGTATGCACGATCGGCACGACATGCGTCACATCGCCGATTGCCGAGGTCCGCAGCAGGCACAGCGACTCCGGTGCGACGCGATTCGCTGCATTCTCATTCCGGGACATGCGGGCCCTGCGGTAATAGACTTTCAGAGTGGGCGCCGCACCGCGGCGCCGAAACCTTGGCAGAGCGATGATCGAGGCGCAAGTCCAGAACGATGTGCGCGGCAGGATCCTGTTTGACGCGACACTCGCGACGAATGCGGATACGCGCTGGTTCAACCCTGCCGGCGCGCCGCACGCATCGGTTTCGGTGAAGGCCGGGCGTGGTGCCGTCACGTTCTTCGACGCGCCGTTCGGCCCGTGCGTGTTGCGCCACTACCATCGTGGCGGGTTCGCCGCACGCGTCAGTGCCGATCGTTATCTGTGGACCGGGGCCAAACGGACGCGCAGTTTTCGCGAGTTCCGTATGCTCGCGGCGATGCATGCCGCGGGGCTGCGCGTGCCGGCGCCGGTCGCTGCTCGCTACGTGCGCGAGGGCCTCTACTATCGGGCGGATCTGGTCACGCGGCGGATTCCTGCTGCGCACACACTCGCCGTGCTGCTGGATACCGCGCGCCTTGACGGTTCACTCGCCGTCGAGGCAGGCAAGACGCTGGCAACCTTTCATGCCCAGGGCGTATGGCATGCCGATCTCAACGCGCACAACATCCTCTGCGATGAACGTGGACAGGTATGGTTGCTCGACTTTGACCGTGGGCGCCTGCGGACGCCACACATCGGCTGGCAGCAGGCAAACATTGCTCGACTGCGCCGCTCGTTCATGAAGCTCGGTGCGCCACAGCGGATCGTCGATTTCGACACGCGCTTCTGGCATCCGCTGCTCGCGGCATACCACAAGGGCCTCGCCGACCGCATCGTGCAGAAGGGGCAAGGATGAGCTTCTCCCTGCATTTCCTCGGTGTCGGCAGTGCCAGCGCCGTCGAGCTCGGTTCGGCCAGTGCGGTCATCCGGCGCGACGGCAATCCGTTGCTCATGATCGACTGTGGCCCCGACGCGCTGACCGCGTACATGGCGCGTTACCGCTCGCTTCCGCGCGCGATCTACCTCACGCATGCCCATATGGATCATGTTGGCGGTCTCGAGCGACTCTTCTTCAAGAGCTACTTCGATGACGCGATGCGTGGAAAGGTCGGTCTTTTCGTGCACGCCGCACTGGTGCCGGTGCTGCAGTCGCGCGTTGCCGACTATCCGCAGGTGCTCGCCGAAGGCGGCGCAAACTTCTGGGACGCCTTCCGCCTCGTGCCGGTGTCGAGTGGTTTCTGGCATGAGCGCGTCTGGTTCGACGTGTTCGCCACACGGCATCACGCACCGATGACGTCGTTCGGCCTGGCCCTGCGCGGCAGCGTCGTGTGGACCGGCGACACCCGCCCGATACCGGAGATGCTCGGGACATTCGCCGCCCACGACGAACTGGTGGCGCACGATTGCGGACTGGTCGGCAACCCATCGCACACCGGCATCGACGACATCGAGCGTGAATACCCGGATGGCTTGCGCGAACGTCTTGTGCTCTATCATTACGGATCGGCCAGCGAAGGCGACACGCTCCAGCAGCGTGGCTGTCGCGTCGCACGTCGTGACGACACGGTTGGCCTGACAGCGCCGCTCGCGGACGTCATCCTGCCAGCCACGGACCACTCCTGATGGGCATTGCCATTCCGCTGCGAGTCGACGATGCGCCGCGCGATCGGCTCGGCCGTGGTTTGACCGACCTGCGCATCTCGGTGATCGACCGCTGCAATTTCCGCTGTCCGTACTGCATGCCGGAGGACGACTATCCGCGCGACCACGAGTTCCTGAGCAAGGCGCAGCGTCTGCGCTTCGAGGAAATCGTTCGCCTGGTGCGGATCTTTTCCGCCTTCGGTGTGCACAAGCTGCGCCTGACCGGCGGTGAGCCGTTGCTGCGTCGCCAACTGCCCGAACTCGTGCGCCAGCTCGCCGAGGTCGATGGCATCGACGACATCGCCATGACCAGCAATGGCAGCCTGTTGCCCGCGCACGCGCAGGCGCTGCACGATGCCGGCCTCAAGCGCATCACGCTCAGTGTCGACACGATCGATCCTGCCACGTACCGGCGCCTTTCCGGCGATCGTGGTGACGTCGATGATGTCTACCGCGCGATCGATGCGGCGAAGGCTGCCGGTTTCGGTCGACTGAAACTCAACAGCGTGGTCATGCGCGGGGTCAATGACCATCAGGTAGTCGATCTGGTCGAGCGCTTCCGCGGCAGCGGCCACATCCTGCGCTTCATCGAGTACATGGATGTCGGAACCTGCAACGAATGGCGCAACGACCTGGTCGTGCCGAGCGCGGAACTCCGTGATCGCATCGGCGCGCGCTGGCCGCTGGCGCCGCTGCCACCGAATCATGGCAGCGAGGTTGCGCAACGTTACGGGCTGGCCGATGGCAGTGCCGAGATCGGCTTCATAAGCTCGGTATCGCAGCCGTTCTGCGGCGACTGCACGCGCGCGCGCCTGTCGGCCGACGGACGCCTGTACACGTGTCTGTTCGCGCGCAGCGGCCACGATCTGCGTGGCCCGATGCGAGCGGGTGCGAGCGACATGGAGCTTGCTGGCATCATCCGTGCCGTCTGGGCGGGCAGGGACGACCGCTACAGCGAGCTGCGCGGTGCCGCCGCGCGCCCGCACAACGCGCGCGTCGAGATGTACACAATTGGTGGCTGAAGCACCGCTTTGCAAACCGCCTGCACCGGGATTCCGCATGACCCGCAAACTGACCCATATCGATGCCGACGGACGCCCGACCATGGTCGACGTCGGCCTAAAGCAGGCAACCCGCCGGCACGCCATCGCCGAAGCACGCGTACTGTTCCCGCTGATCGTGGCACGTGCGCTGAAGAAGGAAGGCATGCGCTCGGCCAAGGGGCCGGTTCTCGACACCGCAATCATCGCCGGCACGATGGCGGCCAAGCGCACGCATGAGCTCATCCCGTTTTGCCACCCGCTGGCGATCGAGAAATGTTCGATCACGGCAGAGTTCGTGTCGGCGCGAGAGCTGCTGATCCGCTGTGAAGTCGCGCTGACGCACAAGACCGGCGTCGAGATGGAGGCACTGACCGGTGCCAGCGTCGCCGCGCTGACCGTCTACGACATGTGCAAGGCGCTCAGCCACGACATCCGCATCGACGGCATCCGTCTGCTTGAGAAGTCCGGCGGCAAGCGCGCAGTAGTTGCCTCGGCAAAGCGGTCATGAGCTACCGGCTGCTGTATTTCGCGAGTCTTGCCGATGCCGCCGGTGTCGCGTCGGAAACGGTCGACCTGGTCGCAGCTGATCCCGCAACGTTGTACGCGCATCTCAGTGAACGTCATCGTTTCCCGATGAGCCGAGAGCGCCTGCGCGTGGCTGTCAACGGTGCGCTGGTCGGCTGGGATCATGCGCTTGCGGACGGCGACGAGATCGTGTTCCTGCCGCCGGTATCGGGCGGATGAGCAGCTTCAGGCTGGCCAGCGGGGCAATCGATCCGCGCGCCGAGATGCACGCGCTGGATGACGCCGGCGCCGGCGCCTGCGTCACATTCGAGGGCTGGGTGCGCAACCACAACGAGGGACGCGCCGTCACGCGTCTCGACTACCAGGCCTACGCCGCGCTGGCCGACAACGAGGGCACAGTGATCATCGCCGAAGCTCTGGAACGATTCGGCGTGAAGCAGGTGCATGCCGTACACCGCGTCGGCACGCTGGTCATCGGCGATCTTGCGGTCTGGGTGGGTGTCAGCGCTGCGCATCGTGGCGCCGCCTTCGATGCCTGCCGCTGGATCATCGACGAGATCAAGCTGCGCGTGCCGATCTGGAAGAACGAGCACTACACGGATGGCGCGTCGGGGTGGCTGCACCCGGACAATACACCAGTGGCTGCAGAGCAGGCGTAGACGTCCTGCTTCACCTGTGCAGCGTGCCCACGAGCCTCTGGTTCTGACCGCGCCGACTGACGCATTCGGGTGGCAACCCCGCCAGCCACACCCCGGCACCCGAATCACCTGCTGCCGTTGCTTCCTTCCGGACCTGGCGGAGTTCACAAGCTATCGTCGCGAGGGGACCGACGGGGTCACCATAAGACGTTGTGCCTTGCTCGGCATCGCGAGCGGGCGGTGGAGCTGTTTCGACTGCGATCCGACGTACTTAATGCCGACTTACGCAGCGCTTGTCACTGAGGCACTTGTTGGCGGAGAGAGCGGGATTCGAACCCGCGAAGCGGGGTTTAGCCGCTTACACACTTTCCAGGCGTGCTCCTTCAACCACTCGGACACCTCTCCGTTGTCCGCCTTGCCACAGGATGGCGGGCGGGATTGTTCGGCGCATCCTGCGCCTCACCCCTCACTACGTTCGGGGCCAGCCTGCGGCTGTCCGGATTCGTTCCTGACGAATCCGTCGAACCCGCGAAGCGGGGTTTAGCCGCTTACACACTTTCCAGGCGTGCTCCTTCAACCACTCGGACACCTCTCCGCATCCTGCGAACCGTCGTTGTTCATGTCTGACGACATGGACATGGCGGGCCGCGGAGGATACTCGGCATGTTGGCCTCAGACAAGGTCAGCGCGATGGCCTTGGTCAGCACGCCGATAACTTGGCACAATCAGGCTCTGTCGTACGGATCTTCCGATGTCCTATCAGGTTCTCGCGCGCAAATGGCGTCCGCACCGCTTTTCCGAGCTGGTCGGTCAGGAACACGTTGTCCGTGCGCTCTCGCATGCGCTCGATGGCGGGCGCATCCATCACGCGTTCCTGTTCACTGGCACGCGTGGCGTCGGCAAGACCACGATTGCGCGCATTTTTGCCAAATCGCTGAACTGCGAGAAGGGACCGACGTCGACGCCGTGCGGTGAATGCGGCATCTGCGTGGAGATCGATGCCGGTCGCTTCGTCGATCTGCTCGAAATTGACGCGGCCAGCAATACCGGTATCGACAATGTGCGCGAACTGATCGACAACGCGCAGTACTCGCCATCGCGCGGACGCTACAAGGTCTACCTGATCGACGAAGTGCACATGCTGTCGAAGGCTGCATTCAACGCCTTGCTGAAGACGCTTGAGGAGCCACCTGCGCACGTCAAGTTCCTGCTCGCCACGACCGACCCGCAGAAGCTTCCCGTGACGGTGCTGTCGCGTTGCATCAAGTTCAATCTGAAGCGGCTGACGCAGGAACAGATCAGCGGGCAGATGACCCATATCCTCGGTGCCGAGGTGGTCGAGTTCGATGCCGAAGCAATCGACACGCTGGCGCGCGCAGCCGATGGTTCGCTGCGCGATGGCCTGTCGCTGCTCGACCAGGCCATCGCACACGGCGGTGGTGTGGTGCGGGCGGCTGAGGTGCATGCCATGCTCGGCACTGTCGAACGCGCCCGCGTGCGCGTGCTGCTCGACGCGATCAGCGCACACGACGGCAGCGCCCTGCTCGACGAGATCGACCGCATCGGCGAACTGTCGCCCGACTTCGCGCAGGTGCTCGACGAACTTGCCGGGTTGTTGCATCGCATCCAGTTGCTGCAACTGGTGAACGAGGCGGCGACCGATGCCGATGGCGCGATCAGCGATCTCGCGCAAGGCATCGACGCACGCGAAATCCAGCTTTACTATCAGATCGCCGTCACCGCGCGCCGCGATCTCGCGATGGCTCCGACCGCGCGGGTCGGTTTCGAGATGGCGATGTTGCGCATGCTCGCGTTCGCGCCGGTGAATGCGTCGTCCGCGGGAACGAAGGGAGCCGCCGTGGCATCCACACCGCGCGTCGAGCGGCCGATCGCCGATCGTGCGGCTTCGCCCTCACGTTCGGTCCAGGCGCATGCTCCTGCCGCGCCATCGCATGGCAATGTCCAACCGTCGGTCACCGCATCGCCGCAGCAGGCAACGCAGGCGCCGGAAAGCGGACCGCTGGTCGTCCCGGAATGGACCGTGCTGATCGAGCGTGCCGGATTGCGTGGCGCGGTCGGGCAGTTGGCGCAACAGGCGGTGCTGCTTGGTCTCGAGGGCAATACGCTGCGCCTCGGCATGAAGGCAATGCACGCATCATTCGCATCGCAGACTCTCGTTGCGCAGCTCGAGAAGTGTCTTGGCGATGCGCTCGGACGTGCCGTTCGCGTGCGCTGCGAAACGGTGGCGGACCGCGCCGAAAGTCCGGCCGATGCCCGCGAACGCGCCAGTGCCACGCGCACCAAGGCGGCGGAACACGCCCTGCACGGCGATCCTGTCGTGCAATCACTGATCGACACATTCGGCGCACGCCTGATCCCGGATTCGGTCCGACCGTTGGAGAATTGAGATGAAAAGTCCGATAGCAGGTCTCATGCAACAGGCGCAGCGCATGCAGGAATCGATGCAGCGTGCGCAGGAGGAACTGGCCAAACTCGAAGTCACGGGCCAGGCCGGTGGTGGGCTCGTCACCGTGGTCATGAGCGGACGGCATGAAGTGCGGCGCGTCACCATCGACCGTCAGGCATTTGCCGACGACCCCGAGATGGCCGAAGACCTCGTTGCTGCGGCAATCAACGATGCCGTCAACAAGGTCGCCAGTGAAACGCAGCAGCGCATGGGCGGCGTCACCGAGGGCATCGAGTTGCCGCCTGGCTTCACGATGCCGTTCTGACGTCCCTGCGCGACAGCGTGATTGGCGCATCGGCTGCGGCGGTGTTGTCGCTCCTCTCGTGTCGGTCGACATGACCGGCATTCACCGGATCCGCTGCCGCATTGCTGCGCCACGGGTTCGCCTTATGAACGCGACCACCGACGCTCCGACTTCCAGGCGACACTGTCGATGTCCTCTTCTCCGCTGCTGACCGAATTGATCGACGCGCTTCGCTGCCTACCCGGTGTTGGCGGCAAGACAGCGCAGCGCATGGCCTTTCATCTGCTCGAGCGCGATCGCGCCGGCGCTCGCCGGCTGGCAGAGCGACTCGTCGCGGCGGTCGATCGGGTCGGCAACTGCCGACGCTGCCGCGGCTTCAGCGAGCAGGATGTGTGCATCCTCTGCGCGAACATCGCGCGCGACGCGCACCTGCTGTGCGTGGTCGAGACTCCGGTTGACCAGTTGGCAATCGAACAGGCAACCGGCTATCGCGGCCACTACTTCGTGCTGCTCGGTCGTCTGTCACCGCTCGACGGACTCGGACCGAAGGAACTCGGCCTCGACCTGCTCGCGCAGCGTCTCGGCGAAGGCACGATCACCGAGTTGATCGTGGCGACCAACCCAACCGTTGAAGGCGAGGCCACGGCGCATATGCTCTCGCAGCTCGCGCGGGCAGCGAATGTGCGCGCGACGCGGCTCGCGCATGGCGTGCCGCTCGGCGGCGAGCTTGAGTTCATCGATCGCGGAACGCTCGCCCATGCGTTTGGCGGCCGTCAGTCACTGACATGAGGACCAGCACATGAACGACACCCTGTTCGGCAAGATCATCCGTCGCGAGATTCCTGCCGACATCGTCTACGAGGACGACGAGATCCTGGCGTTTCGCGACATCAATGCGCAGGCGCCAACGCACGTGCTGTTCATTCCTGTCAGGCAGATCCCGACTCTCAACGACCTCGGCGAGAATGATGCCTTGCTGATCGGCAAACTCGTGCTGGCGGCGACCGCGTACGCGAAGTCGCAGGGCTTCGCCGAAGACGGCTATCGCTGCGTGATCAACTGCAACCGCGATGGCGGTCAGAGCGTGTACCACATCCATCTGCACCTGCTGGCCGGGCGGCGCATGCAATGGCCGCCCGGCTGACGCGACCGCGCACCCGATTCATTTCGCCGGCGCAGGCGTCGGCTGCGGCTTGATGATGATTACCGGTCGATGATGGCCCCAGCCGCCGCCCCAGTACGGACCGAAGCCCGGACCCCAGAACGGGTCGTAGCCCCAACCGCCGCGCTGTTCGACGACCAGCGGACGCCTGGGCCACAGGTATATGGCCTCTGCCGTCACCGATGCGTAGGCGTAGTCGAATTCGCCGACCTGGCCGCGTTCGCTGCCGGTCACGCTGCCGACGATGGTCAGATCGCGACCACGCACGAACACCTCGGGATCATAGAAGCCGTTCCTGCAGGCGATGAAGCGGCCGACGCTGCGGTCACTCTCACGGGGACGGGCGCGCGCGTCGAGTTCGCGGCTGAGGATCTCGAAACAGGTCGACTGTGCACGCGGTTCGACCTTGATGATTTCGCCACCCCAGCGCACGCGCTCTCCGCGCGTGCCGCTGGCCACGCTGTCGCTGGGCGTGAGCGTGGAGAAATCGCCAGCGAGTGGCACCGGCGCGGTGGCGCAGCCAGCAATCGCGGCAAGGAGCGGAACGAGGGCCAGGGTGAGTTTCATGGGATGTCTCCGGAGGACAAGGTTACTGCAGGTGCAGACGGATGGTAGCGTCAGTTCGTTGCACGTCCGCTGACTGCGACAACGCGCGGCACGCGCAATTCCCGTACCGCTCGCTCGAATGCCTGCACGTGCTCAGCCGGCGGCTGCTGCTGTGCGTAACGAAGGCCGACATAGCGTTCGACGATCGCAGCAATCTGCGCGCGCAGCGGGGCGTCGCCGACGTGCGCGAACACGCGCGCGAGGGCATCGAGCGGACCTTCGGTGTTGCGTGTGACCATGCCGGCACGCGCCAGCTTGCGTTGCAATTTTCGCCAGGCCGCATCGAGCGCATCGCCCTGGGCTTGTGGCCCTGCGCGCAGCACCCATACGGTGGCAACCAGCAAGACGAGGGCAATGAATGACGCCAGCAGCAACAGCAGGTCCGACTGCGAGATGCGCGGCTTGCCGAACGGCGTCAGCAAGCTGCTCTGGCGCAGCGCATTGAACTGCACGATCGTCTGCGTCCAGACGCGATTGACGACGTCGAGGCGGTTGCGCATGTCGAGCAGCCACGCCGAATCGAGCCACGAGTCGCCGCGGTTGACCGCCGAGGCGCCGTCTTCGATGCGCGCCGGGCTGACGGCTGCCGTCGGGTCGACGCGAACCCAGCCTCGACCATCGAGCCAGACCTCGGCCCAGGCATGTGCATCGGACTGGCGCACCAGCAGGTAGTTGGCGCTGTCGTTCTGCCAGCCGCCCTGGTATCCGGTGACCACGCGCGCCGGCACACCTGCGGCGCGCATGAGGAAGACGAACGCCGAACTGTAATGTTCGCAATAGCCGGCGCGCGTCGAGAACAGGAAATCGTCGACCGAATCACGACCGAGCAGCGGCGGCGTCAGCGTGTAACTGAAGCTCGCATTGAACATCTCCAGGGACGAGCGGATGATCGCGTCGACATTGCGGCCCTCGCTGCGCCATTGCGTGGCAAGCTCGCGTGTGCGCGCATTGAACCCGTCCGGCAAACGCAGTGCGCGCTTGCGATCGCTGCCGTCGAGGTCTGCAGCGAGCCGGTAGTCGATGACCGAGCGAGCGCGATACTGGCGCGGCGTGGCCACGCGCAAGCGTGTTGCCAGCGTGCGGTCTGATCCGAGGCGCGTTTCATCCGGCGCGGACAGCGGCACATCCAGCGCAACCAGCCATGGTCGGTCGGTCGGCTCCAGCGTGATCTCGTAGTCGAGTGGCGCCGATCTCGACTCGATCGATTCCGTTTTGCGCTGCCAGATGCTGCTGTCACGGGTCCAGGTGGTGCCGTCGAAATCCCACAGCACGAGTGCGCGGAAGTACCGTGCGGCCGGCGGCGGCGTGGCGCCGTCGAACCGCACGCGCAGTGCCGGGGTATCGTCGATCAGCAGTTCGACCAGTGAACCCGGCGACATGCGCTCGTCGAGTCCGGTGCGAGGTTGCTGATCGAGACCGGGGGCACCCCACAACGGCGAACTGAGCCGCGGCACGAAAAGGAATGCGGCGGCGGCCAGCGGCAAGCCGAGCGCGAACAGGATTGCCCCGGTGCGCATGCCGGCCTTGAGCGGATGTGCGGGCGAAACCGGCGCAGGCTCGAGCGCGTTGAGCGCAGCCAGCAGCAGCACGAGGCTCAGGCAAAGCGCGGCCGTGAACAGCAGGGTCTGGGTGAACAGCAGCGCGCTCATGAGCACGAAGGCAGAAAAGCCGAGCGCGGCACGCGCGTCGCGGCTGCGTTCCGTCTCGAGCAGCTTGAGCATGAGCAGGCCGGCGGCGAGTGAACTGCCCGCGCCGCGGCCGAAGATGTTGCCGTACTCGACAATGATCAATGCGACGAGAATGCCGACGGCCGGCACGCGCAGCCACACCGGTACAAGACGAGCGCCGCGCCGTCGCGCGAGCATGCGCAGTGGCGCAATCACGGCCAGGCCGATGCCGAGCCAAAGTGGCATGCGCAACAGATGCGGCAGGAAAGCCGCGAGCGCCATCAGCGCGACGAGATCGAATTGGCGATCAGTCAGGCGCATGGTCGAGCAGGGCAAGTTCGCGCAGGCAGGCATGACGGTGGCCGGGTCCGCTGCCTGGCCCGATGCGCAACATCAACAGCGACAAGGAATAGCTCACGCGTGCCGCATCAGCCATCGCCACCCACGCAGCGAGCCGGCGAATACGCGCTTCGTGGTCGAGACCGGCAAGCGATGCGTAGTCGAGATCGAGTTCGTCACCGACATTGATCTCGTTTTCGCGCACCAGCAGCATGTCATGGCGGGCGGATGCCTTCCACGCGATGTGCCGCGGCGGATCGCCTGCATGGTAGTCGCGCAGTCCGGAATACTCGTCGCCGTTGCCAGCCACCAGCCGCGCACCATGCGCCCCGTTGCGAGGGGGCAAAGGCGGCGCAGGCTGCTCGAGCGCAGGGTAGACCAGCACCGAAACATCCGGGTTGAGCCAGCTCCACACGATGAACATTCCGAACGGCTGTTCAGTCCATAATCGCAGCCGACCCGGCACAAGCCAGCCGCGGCGCGTGGTCTGAATCTCTACTTTTGCAACGTACCCAGCCGCACGATGCAGGGAAAAAGCCGTGTCGACGCCAGCCCATTGCATGCGCAGGCTCGGCCGCGTCCGTGCGTCTTCGGCAAAGCGGCATTCGATCTCGACCGGATCGCCGGCATGCGCCTCCAACACACGCACGCCGACGAGTTCGAGTCCGGCCAGAGTGCGAAAGCCGACGAACAGGCTCATCCATGCGGCGGCGCCCAGCACGCAGGTAAGCAGCAGGGCGGGGTTGTTGGAATAGTTGAGCGCGCCGACCAGCATGACGCACAGGAGCATCGCGAGGGCGACTCCGAAGCCGGTGGGCAACACATAGATGCGGCGACGATGCAGCGCAATCGGCAACGGTTCGACCTGACGCAGGCGGGTCAGCGCCGGCAGCTTCCGTTCGGCCCACGCCAGCAGCCGCTCGCGTGTCCGCGCGGTCGAAGTGGCGGCGGTGCTCATCGCACGGCGGTGGATTCGAGCAACTGTGTGGCGAGCGCATCGCGCGTCAGTCGGGCGCTGGCCGACGGTGTGAGTCGGTGCGCAGCGACCGAGCCGAAAACCGCCTGCACGTCTTCCGGCACGCAATAGCTGCGACCGGCGAGCAATGCATGCGCTCGCGCTGCAGAGAGTACGGCAAGTCCCGCACGAGGCGACAGGCCGATGCGGATGTCCGCATGCTGACGGCTCGCGGCGAGCAGATTCTGCACGTAGTCGATAAGGGCAGGGCTGGCGACGATGTCTCGGCAGCGCTGGCGCAACTGCAGGATCTGTACGGCATCGATGCAGGCACCGAGGCGTTCGAGCAGCACGCGGCGATCGGCTGCGGCGAGCATTGCACGTTCCGACTCGCGATCGGGATAGCCAAGGCTCATGCGCAGCGTGAAGCGGTCGAGTTGCGAGTCGGGCAGCGGGTAGGTGCCGGCGAAGTCGAGCGGGTTCTGCGTGGCGACAACGAAAAACGGGGACGGCAGGGCATGCGTGATGCCATCGATCGTCACCTGACCTTCGGCCATTGCCTCGAGCAGCGCGCTTTGCGTCTTCGGTGTCGCACGGTTGATCTCGTCGGCGAGCAGCAACTGGGTGAACACGGGCCCCTGGTGAAACTGGAAGGCTGCCGCCTCGCGCTCGTAGACGCTGACGCCGATAATGTCCGAGGGCAACAGGTCGCTGGTGAACTGCACGCGCTGGAAATCGAGGCCGAGCGTCACCGCAAGGGCGTGCGCAAGCGTAGTCTTGCCGACGCCCGGAAGGTCCTCGATAAGCAGATGTCCACCCGCAAGCAGGCAGACGAAGGCCAGCCGGACCTCGTGATCCTTGCCGAGCAGAACGGTGTTGACCTGCGCGATGCTGCGCTTCAATGCATCGAGCACATCGGCAGCTGGCGGTGCGGATTGGGGAATGACGGGCGAGTCGGGCATGGCAACCTGTGGCGATGCGAGCGATGAATGAGCGGGCGATAGGTGTCGATCAGCGAACGGCCAGTGTAGCCGCCGGTCCGGCGTCGGCGCGAGCGTGGCCTGCGACGGGATGGCGCAGCGTGTTCTGGGCCGTGTTCGTGCTGTTTGCCCTGATCAAGCTGTGGCTCGCCGCGACACTGTCGCCGTTCGGTGACGAGGCGTTCTATTGGCAGGAGAGTCGACGACTTGCCTGGTCCTACAGCGACGTGCCGGCGTTGACCGCGTGGCTGATCGCGATTGGCGAGCAGGTGTTCGGTCATTCGCCACTGGCGATGCGTGTACCGTTCCTGTTGCTTGGTGCTGGCGTGCCGTTGCTCGCCGTGCGTATCGCCGCACGACTTTTCGGCAAGTCCATTGGTTGGCAGGCCGGCATTCTGGTTCTGCTGATGCCGCTCGGCGGCTTGCTTGGCGTTCTCGCCTTGCCGGATGTGCCACTGACGTTCGCCACAGTGCTCGCGCTTGATGCGCTCGAGCGCAGCGCGCGCAACAATCGTCTGCGCGATTGGCTCATGCTTGGTGCAGCCATTGCCCTGGCATGGCTCGCGCACTACCGCGCGGCCATGCTGATGCTGACCGGCCTGGCATTTCTGTTTGCCATGCCGCGGGGCAGGGCGATGTGGTTGCGACACGGGTTCTGGATCGCACTGGTGATCGGCGCATTGGGCGTGCTGCCGCTGATCGTCTTCAACATGCAGCACGACTGGAACGCGCTCGGTTTCCAGATGGTGGATCGCCATCCGTGGGCGTTCCATGCAGAGGCGCTGCGACAGCCCATCGAGCAGGCGCTGGTGGTGACTCCGTTACTTTATCTGGCGTTTCTGGCGACGCTTGTGGTGTGTCTTCGCCGGATGCATGAGCCACCATGGGATGTGCTCGCAGTCAGTGCGGCTGTGCCGTTGCTCGCCTACTTCGTGATCGGCTTGTTCGCCGACGCCGAACGATTCCGTGTGCATTGGCCGTTGCCGGCATATCTCGCGCTGGCAATCGCCCTGCCTGTCGTGTTGCGCGGACTTCTCGTCGCGGCGAGGGATGTCGGGCGCCCGATCCGCAATCTGGCACATGGCTGCATCGCCATGATGATCGGCCTGGCTTCGATATCGACGTTCGTCGTATTCGCCTATCTGGCCGCGGCGAGCCATGCACCATCAACCGCGTGGCTGGCGCGCTACAAGGCGTTTCCCGACAACTTCGTTGGCTGGCGCGAGGCTGGGCAGGCCGCGCTTGAACTGCTCGCGAATGATCCGCAGGCTCGCATCACACTCGTCGCCGACAATTTCATGCTCGCCGCACAACTCGATTTCGCGTTTGACGGCGCGCGTCCCGTGTATTCACTCGACAGCCCGCTCAATGCCAAGCACGGTCGCGCGTCGCAACTGGCGTTGTGGTCACGCGACGAGCAGGCGCTGCGCAGCACCGGCGATCGGCGCGTGCTGCTGGTGGTCGAGGAGACCGGCTTGCGCGAGCGAGCCCGAGGCGCGTGGCTCGAATCGCTGTGCACGCGCATCGACGACATGCAGCCGGTGCAGCGTGTCGACCTATTCGATCGGCGCAAGCGTATCGCGTTCTACAGCGGCGTTGCCCTCGGCACTGTCATCGCTGACGCACGCTGCGCGTATCCACCGGAAAAACCGTTCGTGCCGGCCGCGGATCGGGCGGACGCGGTGAGCGGTTCCCACTGATCACGCGCGTCGATGGGTCCGGCGAGCGGGAGTCCATTCGGCGTGTCGACCTTGACCCGCGGCGACGCTCACGACGGCCCCCTTGCCGGTGCGCGTGCAAGCGCGAGTTCCCTGCTGACTTCGGCGAGTTGGTCGAGCTGCGCGGCGAGACGATGGCGTGACTGCGCAAGGGCAGTGGCGGCCGCACGCAGTGCCGGCAGCGATGCGTCAGCACCGTGCTGCCTGAGCCAGAGACGGTGCTGCAGCAGATCGTGCAAGGCCTGCTGCACTTGCGGCTCGGCAGCGATGGTCGCCCGCGCCGACAGCGTCAGCGACGGCGGCAAATGCGTGACCAGGGCTGGAATTTCGCGCAGTCGCGCCCGACACTCCTGCAGCTCGCGTTCGAGCGCGTCGGCATCGTCGAGAATCGCGTGCAGGGTTCGTGCGCGGGCTGTCCATTGCCGCTCGCGCCACCACAGGACCAGCGCGATTGGAGCAAGGACGAGGGCCGCGATGAACAGATAGAACATCATCGCGGGAGTGTGACGAATGTTGACGTCGGCGGCAATTTCCCGTTGGCCGACCACAACACATCATGAGTTGCGCGCCTGCTACTCGCGCTGCGCGCGCTGGAGTGCGCGCGTGAGCTACGATCGCGCATCCCATCGATGCAGGACCCGCGCATGCAACCCACCGTATTCCTCGTCGCCGTGCTCGCGCTTGCGCTCGGCGCGTGCGCCGGAGTCGCGCCACGCGAAGCCCCGCCAACGCCCGCCACCGGCAGCGTCACACCGCCGTACACACTCGAGCGTTTTCGTGGCGAAAACAAGATTGCAGCCGGCATCGACACGCTGGTGATCGAGAACGCCTACGGCGACGTGCAGGTGCGTCAGACCAGCGCCAGGGCGATTGCCTGGCAGGGTGTCGAGCAGCGCATCGGCGAGAAACCGCGCATCGCCCGTATCGATCCTGTCCAGCAGGGCCGAAAGCAGGGCATCGCGGTGCGCTATGCCGAACACGATCCGTGGTCGAGCCTGGCGAATCCACGGCTGGGACGCGTTGACCTGTTCGTGTTCGTGCCGAAGGGTCTTCGCATCGATGTCCGCAGCGGTTTCGGCGGCATCACGATCCGTCGGCTCGACAACGATGTGCGCGCTCGCAGCGTCAGCGGAATGATCGTGGCGGCCAGTCGCGGCGCGCTCGACGCCGAAAGCGAAACCGGCGAAATCCGTGCGTACGCAATGCAGTCGGCAGGAGAGTCACCGACGCGCATCCGCACGCGTGCCAATGTGGTCGCGGATATTCCGGTATTCGATGACGTACGAGTCGAGGTCGAAAGCGCGCGCGGAATTCGTGCCGACTTCGATATGGCCGACATCGCCCAGCTGCCATCGGGACGCTGGCGCGCCAGCTGGACGCATGGCAGCGGCGTTCATCGCATGAGCATTGTCAGTGACGGCGGAGATGTGGTCCTGCAGTCGCTGAAGAAGCCCGTACCGTGAAGATTCGATGCTCCGGCAGCGGTGACTGTTGCGCGGGATTCGATTCGGACTAGAATCGGGTATGTGCGTCGATGGGTAGCGACGCGCGCACGCAAATGTTTCGATCAAGGATCGTTCTTGCCAGCTTCGGTGCTGGCGAACAGTTCCACATTCGTATGGTTGCCGGGGAAGAGAATGAATAGATTTGCAGGGTGCGGTGCGATCGTGATCGCGGCGTTGTTTTGCCCTCCGTTGATGGCGCAGTCGGCGCCTGCTTCAGGAAGCTCCAGCGTGCGCAGCGACGGCGTGCAGGTGCAGGTGAACACAGCCGAACTGCTCGGTGCGGTGCGCCCGGAGATCATCCAGATCAATGTCAACAACGATCCGGTTGGATTCGAATGGCAGCCCGGCGACCCGATCCGCGAGATTCCGCGTCGTCACTGGGACGATCCGGCCTATCTTGCTTCGCTCCAGCGTGCACCGGTCAACAAGGTCGCCGAAGGGGTCGATCCGCTGGCCGAGTTGCAGCGCGAGTTCGACCTTTACCGTGTGCACCGCGGCGGATCATTCACGACGCCGTTGCAGAGCTTCGATGGCGCGCCCGGCACCACGTTGCCACCCGATCCGACCGGCGACATTGGCGCGAACCATTATGTCCAGGCAGTCAACGCATCCGGCGGTACGCGTGTGCGCGTCTACAACAAGACCGATGGTCTGATGGTCGGCAATTTCATTCTAAACTCCCAGCTCGGCGGCACCGGCGCCTGCTCCAGTGGCCTCGGCGATCCGATCGTCGTCTACGACACGCTGGCGGATCGCTGGGTGCTGACCGAGTTTTCGTCACAGGCCGGACGTACGCTCTGCGTCTACATCAGTGCGACCAGTGACCCGCTCGGGTCAACCTGGTACCGCTACGGTTTCCAGATGCCGTCGTTCCCGGACTATCCGAAGTATGGCGTCTGGTCCGATGCCTATTATGTGACTGCAAACGAGAGCGGCACAGCCGGCGCACGTCCGATATACGCGTTCGAGCGCGATCAGATGCTGACCGGCGCCGCCGCGCGCTTCTTGCGCCTGACCATTCCGCGCTTGAATGGATTCGGCTTTCAGTTGCTGACGCCGGTACACCTGACCGGTCCCGATGCGCCGCCGGCGAATGCCGGTGGCATTTACATGCGCCACGTCGATGATGAATCGCATTTCCCGGCAACGAACAATCCGACCAGCGATTACCTGCAGATGTGGGATCTCGACATCGACTGGACGCCGGCGACGCCTGCCACCGTGCTCACCGGGCCGGTACAAATCAACATCGGTGAATTCAGTTCCAACCTGAACGGCCTGACCGCTTTCAACGCGTTCCCGCAGCCCAATGGCCAGAAGCTCGATCCCTTGCGCGAGCCGATCATGAATGTCTTGATGTATCGCAACTTCGGCACCTACGAGACGATCGTCGGCAACCTCGTCACCGATGTCGACGGAGCAGACACCGGCGGCATCCGCTGGTTCGAATTGCGTCGCACGGGCCTGGCAAATCCGTGGCAGTTGTTTCAGGAAGGTACCTACGCGCCGGCTGATGCCGGTGGTCCGGCCGACCGCTGGATGGGCGGTATCGGTGTCGACAGCAGCGGCAACATCGCGCTCGCCTACAGCGTGACGCGGCAGTTGCCGGAAATCTTCCCGAGCCTGCGCTACGTCGGCCGCTTGGCCGGCGATGCGGCCGGTATCATGACCACGGCCGAAACCGAGTTGGTTGCCGGCACGCGATCGCAGAGCAACGAACGCTGGGGTGACTATCATCAGATGGGTGTTGACCCGGTTGACGGCTGCACGTTCTGGTTCACCGGCGAGTACATGGGAGCAGCAGGCGGCGCCAACAACACGCGAGTCGGCGCGTTCCGTCATTCGGAGTGCGGGAATCCGAGTTTCACGCTCAATACCGCCATCAGCGAAGTGGCGGTGTGTGCCAGTCCGGCACCGGTGTCCCTCGATCCGATCGCAGTCAGCGTCGGGTCGGTCAATGCGTATGATGAGCCGGTCAGTCTCGTGTTTCTGGCGCTTCCGACCGGAGTTTCTGCAGGCGTCACGCCGAACGTTGTCGACCCACTGCCTGGAAGCGCCGCGATCGACATAACGCTCGATGCCGCAGTTGGCGCTGGCGAAAACGTCGTCACCTTGCAGGGCACATCGGGAACGATCATCAAGACACGCGAGATCACCCTCGATGTGTCGACCGCCTTGCCTGCCGTGGTCATGCTTTCTGCTCCGGTCGACCTGGCGATCAACGTGGCGACGACACCTACCCTGACATGGACGGGCGTTGCCCAGGCGGCCGGTTACGTGGTGGAAGTCGCGACCGACGTCAACTTCACGACAATCGTGTTCACCGGCAATGTCTCCAGCGGTACCAGCGTGGCGGTATCGCCCGCATTGCAGAGCAGTACCACGTACTACTGGCGCGTGCGTGCGAACAACACCTGCGGTACCAGCGAGAGCTCGGCCGTGTACTCGTTCAAGACCATCCCGGCGCCTGGGGATTGCGATGCCTCGACCATTCCGTCGAACGTGTTTTCCGAGAACTTCACGGCCGGCGCCGGCGGATTCACGACATCCACGGGAGCGGGTACCGCGAATTGGGCGTTGTCCACTGTGCAGCCGAGTCCACTGTCGGGTGGCAATGCGTTTCTTGCCGTCGATGTGGTTACCGTCAGCGATCAACGTCTGACCTCGCCGGCGATCGACCTGCCAATCAACCAGTCGCCTCTGACTTTGCGCTTTCAGAACCGGCGCGCGATCGAACAGAATGGCCCGACCGGTTGCTATGACGCGGCGATCCTTGAGGTTTCCGTTGACGGCGGTGCGTTCACCCAGGTGACCGGCACGCGCCTGCTCACGGACCCCTATCGCGGCGCGGTTGCGTCGGGCTTTCAGAATCCGATTGCTGGCCTCAACGCCTGGTGCGATCTCCCCGCCCGACCGTACGGCGCGGACACCCTGGTCGATCTGAGCGACTGGGCAGGGCAGTCGGTACAGCTGCGCTGGCGTCTGGCCACTGATGTTTCCGCAGGTGGCGAGGGCTGGTTCGTCGACGACGTGAGGGTGCAGAGTTGCTCCGGCGATCTCATCTTTGCGCACGGGTTCGAGGACGCGGATAACTGACGGCACCGCAAATGACCGGGACGGAGTGCAGCTTGGCTGCCGTCCCGGCCTTGCAGCGATGTTCATCGACGTTCGCCGAAGTTGACTTCATCGGGTCGCACACCTACCATCGCGCGCCCATGCCTGACTCCCTGCCGGACGACATCGACCCGTGGCGAATGGTGCAGGCGCGCCGCGAGTTTCGTGGCACGCTTCCCGTAGCGGTGCTGACGCGATTGCGAGAGAGCCTGGCCGACGATGTCGGCGAGGTTACCTATGCAATCATGTTCCGCAGCGATGATTTCGGCACAGACTCGATTCGTCTCGAACTGGACGCGGTACTGACATTGACCTGTCAGCGACTTCTGCAGCCGTTCAAGTGGCCGTTGTCGATCGTGCAGAACCTCGGCTTGATCCGCGATGAGGCGGGCGAGTCGGCACTGCCGGAAGGGTTCGAGCCGTTGCTGGTCGAAGACGGCCATCTGAATCTGAAGGACGTGATCGAAGACGAACTGATTCTGGCGCTGCCGGTCGTGGCGCTCAGTCCCGGAGCGCCGATCGAGTCGCTGGAGTTGACCCGCGCAAGCGCGGACGAGCAAGACGTGGTACCGAGCCCGTTCGCGGCGCTCGGGAAGTGGAAGGATTCGCGGCACTGATCGTGCCCGGCATATTCGGTTTCATTTACGCTTGCATGCAAGCATCGTTTCATCTGGAGAGTTGTCATGGCTGTTGCCAAGAGTCGCAAGTCCCCCTCCCGCCGCGGCATGCGCCGTGCGCATGACGCCCTTACGGCCAAGCAGTTGTCGACCGACCCTACGTCCGGTGAGGTGCATCTGCGCCATCACGTGACCAAGGAAGGCTACTACCGCGGCAAGAAGGTCATCGAGACCAAGGGTTCCGTTCCCGACGCCGATTGAGGTTGAGCTGATCCTCGCCGGCCACCCGAGCGCGGGTTGCCGCGTTCGTGATTCCCGAGGAGATGGCCCTGTCGTACTCACGCATCGCCGGCACCGGCAGCTATCTGCCGGAGAACGTCGTCACCAACGCGGACCTCGAGAAGCGGGTCGACACCACTGACGAATGGATTCGCACGCGCACGGGTATCCGTGAGCGGCGAATGGCTGCGCCCGGCGAAACCACCAGCGATCTGGCCTACCACGCGGCCACCCGGGCGCTCGAGGCCGCCGGCGTCGAGGCGGCCGAGCTCGACCTGATCGTGCTCGGCACGACCACGCCCGACATCATTTTTCCTTCCACCGCGTGCCTGCTGCAGCACCGCCTCGGTGCCAATGGCTGCGCTGCGTTCGACGTCAACGCTGCCTGCTCCGGATTCGTCTACGCGCTCGGTGTTGCCAATGCGTTCATTCGCAGCGGCCAATCGCGCAAGGCGCTCGTGGTCGGTGCCGAAACGCTGACGCGCATGCTCGACTGGAGCGATCGCGGCACTTGCGTGCTGTTCGGTGACGGCGCCGGTGCCGTCGTGCTCGAAGCATCTGACGAGCCCGGCATCCTGGCCACGAAACTGCATGCCGACGGCGGCTACAAGCATCTGCTCTACAACCCGGTCGGCGTGTCGGTCGGTTTCAAGGACGAGCCGAATCATGGCGTGCGCGTGATGATGACCGGCAACGAAGTCTTCAAGGTCGCCGTCAAGACCCTGGATCGCATCGTCGGCGAAACGCTCGAAGCCGCCGGCATGGACGAATCGCAGATCGACTGGCTGATTCCACATCAGGCCAATCTGCGCATCATCGAGGCGACTGCCAAGCGCCTCAAGTTGCCGATGGAGCGTGTGATCGTGACCGTTGACCGGCATGGCAACACGTCATCCGGCTCGGTCCCGCTGGCCCTCGACGAGGCAGTGCGCTCGGGCAAGGTGCAGCGCGGCCAGACGCTGATGCTCGAGGCCTTCGGTGGTGGCTTCACTTGGGCCTCGGCGCTGTTGCGCTATTGATTGGCTGTCAACTCCGATGACCAGACTTGCGTTCGTTTTCCCCGGCCAGGGCTCGCAATCGGTCGGCATGCTTGCCGATCTTGCTGACCGGCACGCACTCGTGCACGAGACATACACCGAAGCTTCGACAGGTGCGGGTGCCGATCTGTGGACCATCGCGCAAAGCGGCCCGGAAGAACTGCTCAATCGCACCGAGTACACGCAGCCGTGCCTGCTCGCAGCCGGTGTCGCCGTCTGGCGCGTCTGGCAGTCGCAGGGCGGGCCAGTTCCGCAACTGCTCGCCGGACACAGTCTCGGCGAATACAGTGCGCTGGTCGCGGCGGGAGTGATCTCGCTGCATGACGCAGCGCATCTCGTGCGTATCCGCGGCCAGGTCATGCAGGAAGCGACGCCGCTGGGTGCCGGTGCGATGGCGGCCGTCATCGGCGCTGAAGACGGCGTGGTCGAACAGGTATGTGCCGAAGTTTCCGGGACCCATGTCGTGACGCCGGCCAACTACAACTCGCCGGGCCAGATCGTCATTGGCGGACATGCGGCAGCGGTCGATGGGGCGCTGGCGCTGTTGGCAGAACGTGGCGTGCGCAAGGCAGTCAAGCTCGCCGTCAGTGTGCCGTCGCATACGCCGCTCATGCGCGAGGCGGCCAATCGCCTGGCCGAGGCAATGACCGCATATTGCTGGTCACCCCCATTGATTCCGGTGATCCAGAACGTCGATGCGCAGGCGCGCGATGACACCGACGGGATTCGCGAGGCACTCGTGCGCCAGCTTCATCTGCCGGTACGCTGGACCGACTGCATGCTTGCGCTGGTCGCGCACGGCGTCACGCGCGCGGGCGAGTGTGGTCCCGGCAAGGTTCTTGTCGGACTCGCTCGACGCATCGACAAATCGATCGACATGCGTGCGCTCGGCAGCGCCGCGGAACTCGAGGATGCACGGTTGGCATGGACGTGAACTCGCTTTTTCCAACCACGTTTTCCGGGAGGCACGCATGAGTGCAATGCTGCAGGACGAAGTCGTTCTCGTGACAGGTGCAAGCCGAGGCATCGGTGCGGCCATCGCCGACCTGCTCGCCGCACGCGGCGCACGCGTGGTTGGTACGGCCACCAGCGAACACGGTGCGGCCGCGATCAGTGAGCGACTCGCTGCGCACGGCGGCGTCGGTCGCGTACTCGATGTCTGCAGCGGTGCCGATGTCGAATCGCTGGTCGACTCGGTAGGCAAGGAGTTCGGCGCAGTCTCGATCCTCATCAACAACGCGGGCATCACGCGCGACCAGTTGCTCATGCGCATGAAGGACGATGATTGGCAGGCGATACTCGATACCAATCTGAGTTCGGTCTATCGCACCTCGAAAGCCGTCTTGCGTGGCATGATGAAGGCCCGCCGCGGACGCATCATCAGCATTGCCTCGGTGATCGGCGTGACCGGCAATGCCGGCCAGTCCAACTATGCGGCGGCCAAGGCCGGCATCATCGCGTTCTCGAAGTCGCTGGCGCGCGAGATCGGCTCGCGCGGCATCACCGTCAATGTGGTCGCGCCGGGATTCATCGATACCGACATGACGCGCGCCTTGCCGGATGCTCAGCGCGACGCCTTGCAGGGACAGATCGCCCTGCAGCGTTTCGGCGCGCCGTCCGACATCGCCGAGGCAGTGGCATTCCTGGCCTCGCCGGCGGCCGCCTACATCACCGGTGAAACGCTGCATGTCAATGGTGGAATGTACATGGCCTGAGTAAGTAGTCGGCGCGCTCCGCGTTTGCTGGCGACGGTCATCGGCTTCAACTACAATGCGCCCGCTTCGTACGGTCAGTCGAAATGCGCGACAGCGCAACGGCGCGACCGAATTTCGCAACAGGAATCCCCTCGGGAGGACATCGCACACATGAGCACTATCGAAGAACGCGTCAAGAAAATCGTCATCGAACAGCTGGGCGTGAAAGAAGACGAGGTCACGCCGAACGCGTCGTTCGTCGACGATCTCGGCGCCGATTCGCTCGACACGGTCGAGTTGGTGATGGCTCTCGAGGAAGAGTTCGAGTGCGAGATTCCCGACGAGGAAGCAGAGAAGATCACCACCGTCCAGCAGGCGGTCGACTACGTCAAGGTTCACGTCAAGTCCTGATCGATCTTGGCGATGCGTCGATGACCGACGATCGTGCAGGCGAGGCCGACCACGGTTGGCCGAAATCGTCGGCGTCGTGCGGTGCGATGGCCACTCGTCGTTTTGTTGAAGCTGCGCCCCCGAGGCGCAGCTTTCATTTTGAGGACAGGGCACGCTACGCCGGCGTATGTCGGTTAGCGCACCTGCAGCAGCCGGAAGATCGAGCATGAGCAAGCGTCGCGTCGTCGTCACCGGACTCGGAATCGTAAGCCCGGTTGGAAACGACCTGCCCACTGCATGGCGCAACATCACGGGTGGCCACAGCGGCATCGGTCCGATCACCGGCTTCGACGCCAGTGCGTTCCCGACCCGCATCGCCGGCGAAGTGCGCGACTTCGATCCGTCGACCTGGATCGCGGCCAAGGACATCAAGAAGATGGACGTCTTCATCCATTACGGGGTGGCGGCGTCGCTGATGGCGATCAAGGATGCGGGGCTCGAAATCACCGAGGCGAATGCCGAGCGAGTCGGCGCCTTGATCGGTTCCGGGATCGGCGGTATCGCCGGCATCGAGAAAACCACGGTCGCGTGGCACGAAGGAGGCCCGCGCAAGATTTCGCCGTTCTACGTGCCGTCGACGATCATCAACATGGTGGCCGGCCACGTGTCGATCATGGCCGGCATCAAGGGGCCGAATTTTTCTGCGGTCTCCGCCTGCGCGACATCGAACCACAGCATCGGCATGGCGATGCGCCTGATCCAGTACGGCGATGCCGACATCATGATTGCCGGTGGCGCCGAGTATGCGAGCGTGCCGACCGCGGTCGGCGGGTTCTGCTCGATGAAGGCGATGTCGACGCGCAACGATGACCCGCATGCAGCCAGCCGTCCGTGGGATGAAGGGCGCGACGGTTTCGTGCTCGGCGACGGTTCCGGGATTCTCGTGCTCGAGGAGTACGAGTCGGCAAAGGCGCGTGGCGCCCGCATTTATTGCGAACTCGCCGGCAGTGGCAGCAGCAGCGATGCGTTCCACATGACCGCACCAAGCGAGAACGGCGAAGGGCCGGCGCGTTGCGTGGTCGCCGCGCTCAAGGATGCCGGCGTCAATGCGGATCAGGTCGAGTATCTCAACGCACACGGCACCTCGACGCCGCTCGGCGACGTTGCCGAAACACTCGCACTCAAGCGAGCGCTGGGTGATCATGCGTACAGGACGATGGTCAGCTCGACCAAGTCGATGACCGGTCACCTGCTCGGTGCCGCTGGAGGCGTCGAGGCGATCTTCACTATTCTCGCGCTGCATCACGGCGTCATTCCGCCGACCATCAATCTGCACACGCCGGGCGCGGGCTGCGATCTCGACTACGTGCCGAATGTCGCACGCGACAAGCAGATCTCGGTGGCCGTCTCCAACGGTTTCGGATTCGGCGGCACCAACGGCACACTCGTGTTCCGCAAGATCTGAGCGCATCGAGGCAGCCACCGTGATGCCGAGCCACGCGTGAACGTGATGCATCGCGTGCTTTCGGGACGACACGATCTGCTGCCGCTCGCAGCGGCGAATCCCTTGCGCTATCCAGCGCTGCTCGAAAGTGTCGCCGACGGTACCGCGCAGGCGCGCTATGACATTCTTTTCGCCGCCAGCGGCGAAGTGCTCACGCTTGCTGCCGACAGCAGTGTCTCGAGCGATGGTGCAAAGCTCGTGGACGGCTCGTTCCTTGATGCACTCGATGCGGTCTGGACGGCCGCGCATGAGCGGCAATCGCCCGACGAGGCATTGCCTTTCAGCGGCGGCTGGTTCCTTTATCTCGGTTACGAACTGGCTGGCCGGATAGAGCCGCGCCTGCAACTTGCGGCGGCGGAGGACCAGCCGGTGGCACTGGCGATTCGCACACCGGCAGCGATCATCGTCGATCGGCGTCTCGGGCAAACCCATCTCGTTGCCGAGCCCGGCTTTGAATCGCTGCTCGACGCATTCGATGTCGACCTCGGCGCGGCAGTCGCGGTCGCTGATGCGCCATTGCACGTCGAATCGGTCGACGAGGACGATCCGCAGCACTTCCTGGCTGCGGTCGAGCGCGTTCGTGCCTACCTGCATGCCGGCGACGTGTTCCAGGTCAACCTGTCACGGGAATGGCGCATCCGCGTTGACCGCGAGTGTTCGCCTGCCGGCATCCACACGGCGCTTCGTTCGGCCAATCCATCACCGTTTGCCGGCCTGCTGCAGTGGCAGGATTTCGCCATCGCGAGTTCGTCACCAGAGCGTCTTGTGCAGGTACGCGGATCGCGCGTGCAGACGCGGCCGATTGCCGGGACGCGGCCGCGCTTCGCCGAGGAAGACAGCGGCGCACGCATCGCCGAGCTGATCGGGCATCCGAAGGAACGCGCCGAACACATCATGCTGATTGATCTCATGCGCAATGACCTGGGTCGCATCTGCCGGCCGGGCAGCATCGAGGTCGACCAGATGATGGGCATCGAAAGCTACGCCCACGTCCACCATATTGTCTCCAACGTGCACGGCTGCCTGCGCGACGGAACGACACCGGGGCAGGTCATCCGGGCACTGTTTCCGGGTGGCACGATCACCGGTTGTCCGAAAGTGCGCTGCATGGAGATCATCGCCGAACTCGAACACGGTGCGCGCGGTGCCTACACCGGTTCATTCGGCTACCTTGATCGCAGCGGCAACCTCGACCTCAACATCCTGATCCGGACGATGACGATACGCGGGCGGGATGTGCGTTTCCGCGCTGGCGCCGGTATTGTCGTCGATTCCGACGCAGGTGCCGAACTCGCCGAAACGCGGGCCAAGGCGCGTGGCCTGCTGCGTGCATTCGGGGTGTCCGGATGATCGGTACGTCGAGGCGATCCTGTTACCCTCGTGCATCGCCTGAAGGGTGGGGTGGCAAGCCGGTGCAGCACCGTTTCCGTGGTCGCGCAATCCTGTGGTTGCTGGTGCTGCTCGGCGCAATCGCCATCGTTGCCGCGAGCGCATTGCTGGCATGGCGCGACTATCGTGTGTTCACCGATTCGCCGTTGCTCGTCAGCGAGGCGCGCACGCTCGAGTTTGCTCGTGGCACCGGTTTCCGCGACATCGTCCGCCAGTTGCGCCGCGAAAGGATCGCGCGTGGCTCGCCATTGTATTGGCGCGTGCTTGGCCGCGAGATGAAGATAGCCACGCGC
>JBBSOU010000028.1:0-31897 GCA_038259445.1 Lysobacterales bacterium
AGCGGCTGAACCAGTACAGGTTGTCGGCGACGCGAGAGAGCATCAGGGCACCTCGTCCAGATCGACCACCCAGGTGTCCTTGGCGCCGCCACCCTGAGAGGAATTGACCACCAGCGAGTTCTTCTTCATCGCCACCCGCGTGAGCCCGCCGGTGGTCACCTGGATGCTTTTCGCCGACAGCACGAACGGACGCAGGTCGAGATGGCGCGGTTGCGGGCCCTTGTCGGTGATGATCGGTGCGGTCGACAGGGCCAGCGTCGGCTGCGCCATGTAGTTGCGCGGATTGGACACGATCAGCTTGCGGAACTGTTCGTGCTGGCGCTTGGTTGCGCGCGGTCCGATCAACATGCCGTAGCCGCCCGACTCGTTGGCCGGCTTGACCACGAGGTGCTCGATGTTGGCGAGCACATAGTCGCGGTCCTTCTTGTCGGCACACAGAAAACTTGGCACGTTCGGCAGGATCGCTTCCTCGCCGAGGTAGTACTTGATCATCTTCGGCACGTAGGCGAACACGACCTTGTCGTCGGCCACGCCGGCGCCGGGCGCATTCGCCAGCGCGACCTTGCCGGCGCGCCAGGAACGGATCAGGCCGCGCACGCCGAGCACCGAGTCGGGTACGAACACCTCGGGATCGATGAACAGGTCATCGACCCGACGATAGATCACGTCGACGCGCTGCGGACCGTAGACGGTGCGCATGTAGGTGCAATCGTCGTCATCGACGAACAGGTCGCCACCCTCGACGAGCTCGATGCCCATCGTCTGCGCGAGATAGCAGTGCTCGAAATACGCGCTGTTGTAGATGCCCGGGGTCAGCAACGCGATGACCGGCGTGTCGCCGGGTCGCGGCGACAGCGCAGCAAGCGTGTCGTAGAGCTGCGAGGGATAGGCGTCGACCGGCAGGATCGAGGTGGTTTCGAACAGCTCCGGGAACACGCGCTTGGCGACCAGGCGATTCTCGAGCATGTAGGAAACGCCGCTCGGAATGCGCAGGTTGTCTTCAAGTGCATACAGGGTGCCGTCGCCATCGCGCACGAGGTCCGAGCCGCACACGTGCGCCCAGATGCCGAGCGGCGGCTTGACGCCGACGCATTGCTTGCGGAAGTTGACTGAATCTTCGAGCAGGAAGCCGGGGAAAACCCGGTCCTTGACGATTTTCTGATCGCCGTAGACGTCACCGATGAACAGGTTCAGTGCCTGCATGCGCTGGCGCAACCCGGCTTCGGTGCGCTCCCACTCGTCACGCGCGATGATGCGCGGAATCAGGTCGAACGGCAGCGTGCGGTCGACATTGCGCCCTTCGGTGTACACGGTGAAGGTGACGCCCATGACACGCGCGGCGACATCGGCGGCAAGCTGGCGCTCGGCCAGTTCGCGACCCGACAAGCCACCGAGGTATTCGACGAGCTTGCGCGCCGCCGGTCGCGGTTGGCCATCGGCCTGGATCAGTTCATCCCAGGTGGTTGAACGGTATCGCCCCCAGTCCATTCCTCAGCCTAGTTTGCGGCTCGCGCCGTGGTCGTCAATCACGCTGTCGTTGCGCCGGGCGCAGGAGCATAGTGCAAGGCAACATGCCCGTTTCGCCGTCGGCGCGTCAAGCGTGGCGCGCCACTGTCACGAGCGTCGATTCAGCGTCGTGTCGGCGCGTTGCCACTGCGCTCGATCTGCACGCCAACCGCGCGCGAACCGCGCACGGCGCCGGGCTTGGACAGGCGCAGGCGCACATGTGCGACGGCGAATTCGTCGACGATGATAGCCGCGCAGCGTTCGGCCAGGGTTTCGACCAGCTGGAACTCGGCCGCCTCGATGAACGCGATCAGTCGTTTCGACACGGCCTTGTAGTCGAGCGTGTCCTCGATGCAATCAGTTGCCGCGGGCCGCGTGTTG
Source organism: Lysobacterales bacterium (assembly GCA_038259445.1). Lineage (GTDB taxonomy): Bacteria > Pseudomonadota > Gammaproteobacteria > Xanthomonadales > Rhodanobacteraceae > Dokdonella. The sequence continues at coordinate 1,888 of JBBSOU010000028.1, forward strand.
TCGAAACGCATCTCGATGTCGAGCGCGACGGTCTGGCGGATACGCCGCTCCCAGTCGTAGATGCCGATGACCGTGTCGATGCGCAGGTCCTCGATGAAGACGATATCCATGCAGGTGCGCCAGCTCCGCGAAAGAGACCCGGTTTCTACGCAAGTTCGCTCATGACCACAACCGCACGCGACGCGATGACGCGGCGGGCCTGGGCCGGGCACTCACGCCGACAGCGCCGGCAGCGTCTCCAGCGCCCAGCGCGGAAACACGCGAATCTGGGTGTCGCTGGCCTGTCCGGCATGCAATCGGATCGCGCCGGCCAGTGCGATCATCGCGCCGTTGTCGGTGCAGAACTCAAGGCGCGGAAACACGGCACGGAAGCCGTCCCTGGCACCGGCGGTGGCAAGTTCGGCGCGCAGGCGCCGGTTGGCGCCGACGCCACCGGCGACGACCAGCGTGCGCGTACCGGTCGCGGCGAGCGCGCGCTGGCACTTGATCACAAGCGTCTCGACGATCGCCTCCTCGAACCCGCGCGCGATGTCGGCGCGCGCCGCATCACTCTGGTCGCTGCGCTGCCAGGCCAGCAAAACCTGGGTCTTGAGTCCGGAAAAACTGAAGTCGAGACCGGGGCGGTCGGTCATCGGCCGGGTGAACCGAAAGCGTCCCGACTGGCCCTGTTCGGCGAGCTTGGCCAGCGCCGGCCCGCCGGGATAGGCGAGGCCCATCAGTTTGGCGGTCTTGTCGAAGGCCTCGCCGGCGGCATCGTCAAGGGTGTCGCCGAGCAAGGTGTAGCTTCCGATCGCGGCCACTTCGATCAGCATCGAATGACCGCCCGACACGAGCAGCGCAACGAACGGCGGCTGCGGCGGATCGGCTTCGAGCAGTGGCGCCAGAAGGTGCCCTTCCATGTGGTGCACGGCGATCGCCGGAATGTCGAGTGCCCAGGCCAGCGAACGCGCCGCCGCCGCGCCGACCAGCAAGGCGCCGACGAGCCCCGGGCCCGCGGTGTAGGCCACGCCACCCAGGCCACCCACGTCGATGCAGGCTTCAGCCAGCGTCTGGCGAACCAAGGGCATGAGCTTGCGCACGTGGTCGCGCGAGGCCAGTTCGGGCACTACGCCGCCATATTCGGCGTGCAGGTCGATCTGGCTGTAGAGCGCATGCGCGCGCAGTCCGAGGTCACGGTCGTACACCGCGACACCGGTTTCGTCACACGAGGTCTCGATGCCGAGCACCGGACCGGGTTTTGCAAACGTCGATGGCATCACGATAGAATACACGGCTCGCCCGACAGCCCGGGTTTCGAGTCCACTGCGGAGAATGTATGCCCAGCGTCAAAGTTCGCGAAAACGAACCGTTCGAGTTCGCCCTGCGCCGCTTCAAGCGCACCTGTGAAAAAGCCGGCGTCCTCGCCGAAGTGCGCAAGCGCGAGTTTTACGAGAAGCCGACCCAGGAACGCAAGCGCAAGCGCGCGGCTGCGGTCAAGCGCCATCTGCGTCGTGTCTCGCGTGACGTGACCAAGCGCCAGCGCCTGTATTGATTGTTGCGGTCGCGACGTCGCCCAGGCGACGCGCGTGACCGAGAGCGGTGTCGGTTCAACCGACCCGCGAGACCCGGGCGATCCTCGAGGCCGGCGTTGCGCAAGCAGCGCCGGCTTTTCGCGTTTTCGCCATCGACCCTCGCCGCTTCACGGTGGTCGTGCCCTTGCCCGTTCCAGCCGGAGAATCCCACGATGTCACTCAAAGACCGCATCACCGATGACATGAAGGCCGCGATGCGCGCCGGTGAAAAGGACCGCCTCGGCGTGATCCGCCTGATGCTCGCTGCGCTCAAGCAACGCGAAGTCGACGATCGCATCATGCTCGACGACACGCAGGTGCTGGCGATCCTCGAGAAGATGCTCAAGCAGCGGCGTGACTCGATCGAGCAGTACAGCGCCGCCAACCGCGAGGATCTCGCCGCGGTCGAGCGCGCCGAAGTGGCGATCATCCAGACCTATCTGCCGGAACCGCTGTCGGATGCCGAACTCGACCTGATCATCGCCACGGCGATCAGTGAATCGGGCGCCGCGGGGCCGCGCGACATGGGCAAGGTCATTGCCCTGGTCAAGCCGCAGGTCGCCGGCCGCGCCGACATGGGCCAGATTTCGGAGCTGATCAAGCGGCGGTTGGCCTCATGAAAGCGGGGGCTAGGGGCTAGGAGTCAGGGGCCAGGGAAACGCCGACAAGCCTCGATTCCGTCATTCCGGCGGCTTGCTCAGAGCTTCCTCGGGGATAGGGCGTTTCGGATCCGGATGTCGGAAATCAGAAATCGGCGTGGCCTTTTCTCGTGCCGTTTGCCGTGGATAGGGGTTCAACACCTATGGGACCCCGCCATGAAACGACTGACTGCACTGCTCTCCGCCCTCGTTCTTTCCGCGTCGTTTGCCGCGCATGCCGACGTCGCCCGGCCGACCAACCATCGACAACTGATCGTGTCGCCGACACTCGGTGAGCACATGATCGCGCGTGTGCGCGGGCCGGGTGTGTTCGTTGCAGGCAGTGTGGTTGGCCAGGGTATCGATTTCTCCGCGGTGGGCGTGTATGTCGAGATCGACGGGCGCACCGTCATGCAATCCTCGCTGAGTGCAGGGTCCGCATCGCTCGGCGAGCAGACCAACTCCGGCGTCGGCGTGGTCTACGACAGCCAACTCGGCGGCCGCGCACGGGCCAGCTTCGGCGTTGCCGAGCCGCTGCGCTTCGAGCGCGAATTGCGTGTCTATGTCCGCGTCGAGGAGGGCATTCCTTCGCGCGTGTTCGGCGACGTGCTGACCGGCGATGCCGACTGACCGGAAACGCTGTTCCCGGTAATCCGGTCTGGCGGCCGGCCATCGCTTAAACTCGCGCGATGGCCGGCCGCATCCCCGAACGCTTCATCGACGATCTGCTCACGCGTATCGATATCGTCGACGTGATCCAGGAACGCGTCGCGCTGAAGAAGTCGGGGCGTGACTGGAGCGCGCGCTGCCCGTTCCACGACGAGCGATCTCCCTCGTTCACGGTCAGCCAGACCAAGCAGTTCTACCACTGCTTCGGCTGTGGCGCGCACGGCAGCGCGATCCGCTTCCTGATGGATTACGACCGCCTCGAGTTTCCCGATGCGATCGAGGAGCTCGCCGCGCGCGCGGGCGTCAAGGTCGAATACGAAGGCGGCAAGCGCGAGGCGCCGCGCGAGGATGCCACCGACCTCTACGCCCTGCTCGACGCGGCGGCCACGTTCTATCGCAACCAACTCGCCAAGTCGCCCGAGGCGAACGCCTACTTCGAAAGCCGCGGGCTCGATGCGGCCATCCTCGAGAGATTCAATCTCGGCTTCGCGCCGAACCAGTGGGACGCGCTCAAGAATGCGCTCGGCACGTCGCAGCAACGCCTCGTCCTGCTCGACAAGGCCGGCATGCTCGCCAGCGGCGATCGTGGCGGCAAGTACGACCGCTTCCGCGACCGCGTGATGTTTCCGATCCTCGATCGTCGCGGGCGCACGATTGCGTTCGGGGGGAGGATCATTCCCAGCGCTCGTCCTGAGCGCGAACGTCAAGAAGCGGCCATCCCTGGCCGCACTTCTCAACACGATCCCTCTCCCCCATCGGCACCGCCAGCAAAGGACAAGTCCGACGGACCGAAATACCTCAACTCGCCGGAAACGCCGCTGTTCCACAAGGGCCGCGAACTGTTCGGCTTGTGGCAGGTACGCGCCGCGCATTCGAAGATCCCCCGACTGCTGGTGGTGGAGGGCTACATGGACGTGATTGCGCTGCATCAGTACGGCATCACCCAGGCCGTCGCGACACTCGGTACGGCGACCACCAGCGATCATGCCGAACTGCTGTTCCGCAACGCTGCCGACGTGTACTTCTGTTTCGACGGCGACCGCGCCGGCAAGCAGGCGGCATGGCGTGCGGTGGAATCGGTGCTGCCGCGCATGCGCGACGGCCGCCAGGCGTGGTTCCTGTTCGTGCCGGATGGCGAGGATCCTGACTCGCTGATCCGCAAGGAAGGTCTCGATGGTTTCGAATTGCGCCTGCGTGGCGCGATGCCGCTCAGTGAATTCTTCTTCGCTGAACATTCGCGCGACGTGAACCTGACCAGCATCGACGGCAAGGCGCGACTGGTCGAACGTGCGCGGCCACAGATCGCGCAGATTCCCGACGGCGCATTCCGCGACCTCATGCTCGCCGAGCTCGAGCGTCTCAGCGGCGCGCGCACGCGCATCGCGGCACCGAATGCTTCCGCCGAGCGCGGCTCTGCGCGCGCGCCGAGCACACGACCTCCGCAGCGTTCGCTGGTGCGCAGCGCCGTGGCCCTGCTCGTGCAGCGCCCTTCGTTGGCGGTCGAGATCGAGCCACCGTGGACATTCTCGGAGTTGCGGCAGCCCGGCGTGCCGCTGCTGATCGAACTGATCCGCCTCTGTCGCGAACGCCCGGCGATGACCACCGGCGCACTGCTCGAACACTTCGCCGAGCGCGAAGAGGCAGCAGCGCTGAACAAGCTGGCAACGCTCGACCTGCTCGTCGCCGACGATCAGGCGCTGGCCGATTTCCGCGGTGCGATCGAGCAGCTCGACGCGCAGACGACACAGCAACGCCTCGATGACCTGATCGCACGCCAGCTCGACGGCAACCTGTCTGCGACCGAGCGCGACGAGCTGCGCCAACTGATGGTCAACAAGCCCGCGCATCGACGCGCCTAGGGATGCTCCCAACAGCCTTGATTGCGCCATTCCGGCAGCTTGACCGAAGCATCCCTGGTTTCATCCGTTACCAAATGCGCAGTGCCAGGGGACGGATTTTCTTGACACGATGCGCTGGCATCGGCTCCACTTGCTGCATGCGCACATCGACCACCACGTCCATTACGACGACACCGCTCGGGGTGCGGTCGGTCGTGCGCAGATAGAGTCCATTCGCAACGACCCGCACCTCGATGAGGAAGGCGGGTTCTGCATCCCCTTCCCGACGACTGCGGGGCCATATCAGGGAGGCCCGATGAGTCCGTTCGCCAAACTTTCCTCCATGCTCGCGAGCACGCGGACCGCCATCGGCGGCGGCGCCGTGCGTGACACGATAACCACCGCGCACAAGTTCGGCGGCTCGTCGCTGGCCAATGCCGAGCGCTTCCGTCGCGTCGCCGCGATCCTGCTCGCGCGCGACGACGTTCGCCAGGTCACCGTGGTCTCGGCGATGCAGGGCGTCACCGATGCCTTGATTGCACTGTCCTCCACGGCAGCGAAGCGCGGCGACTGGCAGTCGATGCAGGCCGCATTGCGCGAACGTCACCTGGCAGCGGCGAGAGAATTGCTTGGCGCGCAGGCCGATGCGCTGCTCGAGTGGTTCGACGCGCGCCATGCCGAACTGCACGACATCCTCAATGCACTGTCGGTGCTCGGCATCCCGGCGCGCGAAGCGGTCGAGGCGATCCAGGGTCTCGGCGAAGTGTGGTCGGCGCACTTATTGCGCGCCCATATCGAAGCGCTCGGCCATCGCTGCAGCCTGCTCGATGCGCGCGACGTGCTGGTGGTCAGCCATGGCGAGCTCGGCGTCGCCGTGGACTGGGAGGCAAGCGCCGCGCGTCTCGCCGACTGGCGCACGCAGCACGCCGATGATCGCATCATCATCACCGGATTCGTCGCGCGCGACAGCGAAGGTCGTGCGACGATCCTCGGCCGCAACGGCAGCGACTTCTCCGGGGCGATCTTCGCCGCCCTTTTCGATGCGCGCGAACTGCACATCTGGACCGATGTCGACGGCGTGCTGTCGGCCGATCCACGCCTCGTGCCCGAAGCGATCGCGCTCACTGCACTGTCTTACGAGGAAGCCTGCGAGCTCGCCTATTTCGGCGCCAAGGTGATCCATCCGCAGACGATGCTGCCGGCGATGGCGTTGGGCTTGCCGATCCACATACGCAACACGTTCAAGCCCGAACACCCGGGCACCCGCATCGCCAGTACCGGCGACGCCAGCGAGGGTCCGGTGCGCGGCCTGTCGCTGGCCGATCATCTGGCCATCGTCAACGTCGAGGGCGCCGGCATGATCGGTGTACCTGGCACCGCCGAGCGCGTGTTTGCCGCCTTGCGCGATGCGCGCGTGTCGGTGGTGATGATCTCGCAAGGCTCGTCCGAGCACTCGATCTGCTGCGTAGTACGTGGCGCCGATGCCGAGCGTGCCGAGGTCGCGCTCGATGCGGTGTTCGCACGCGAACTCGCCGCCGGCCAGATCCAGGCAATCACCGTGACTGGCGACATCAGCGTACTGGCCGCGGTCGGCGACGGCATGGCCGGTACGCCCGGCGTCGCCGCGCGCCTGTTCGACACGCTCGGTCGCGCGCGGGTCAACATCCGCGCCATTGCGCAGGGTGCGTCCGAGCGCAACATCTCGGTTGCGCTCGACAGCCGTGACGCCGCACGCGCCTTGCGCGCCGCCCATTCCGGCTTCTGGTTGTCGCCACAAACCATCTCGATCGGACTGATCGGTCCAGGCAATGTCGGGCACGCACTGATCGAGCAGATCCGCGACGCGATTCCGCGGCTCAAGCGCGAAGCCAACCTCGACCTGCGCGTGCGCGCGATTGCATCAAGCCGGCACGTGTGGACGAGTGAACAAGGCGAGCTCGGCGCTGACTGGGCGGACGCACTCGCCGCAAGTTCGCAGGAGATCGATCTCGATGCGTTCGCGTCACACGTGCAAGCCGCGCACTTGCCGCATGCCGTGATCATCGATTGCAGTGCCAGTGATGCGGTCGCCGAGCACTATCCTCAATGGCTGGCCGCCGGCATCCACGTGATCACGCCGAACAAGCAGGCCGGCGCAGGACCGCTGCCGCGCTGGCTGGCGATCCGCGACGCGTGTGCAGCGAGCGGCGCGCGCTGGCGCTACGAGGCCACCGTCGGCGCCGGCTTGCCGGTGATCCAGACGCTGCGCGACCTCATCGACACCGGCGACGAGCTCATCGCGGTCGAGGGCATCTTCTCGGGCACGCTGGCCTGGCTGTTCAACCGCTACGACGCAACGCAACCGTTCTCTGCGCTCGTGCGCGAAGCGCACGCGCTCGGCTACACCGAGCCCGATCCGCGCGAGGACCTTTCCGGCCTCGACGTTGCGCGCAAACTCGTGATCCTCGCCCGCGAAGCGGGCATGCCGCTGTCGCTCGAAGAGGTGCACGTGCGCGGCCTCGTGCCACCACCGTTGCTCGCCCTCGATCGCGATGCCGCGATAGCGGCACTCGATACGCTCGACGCCGGCCTCGCCGAACAGTTCGACGCGGCGCGCGTGGCAGGCTGCGTGCTGCGCTACGTCGCACGCCTGGATCGCGACGGCAACGCCAGCGTCGGTCTCGTCGAGTTGCCCGTCGCGCACGCGTTCGCGAATCTGCGCCTGACCGACAACATCGTGCAGTACACGACACGCCGCTACGCGACCAATCCGCTGATCGTGCAAGGCCCCGGCGCCGGCCGTGACGTCACCGCCGCCGGCGTGTTCGCTGATCTGCTGCGCCTCGGTGCGGCGCTGGGCGCGAAGCTTTGAAACGCGGGGAATCGGTACAGCGGCGTTCTCGTCTGGCGACGCGCTCGACGATGGTTGATGACTCGACGGATTCGATGTCGGGGCGAATAGCGCAATGAGCCAGCCCCCGCCCTCCAATCGCGGATTCCCCCTTCCCGACTCGCGGCTTTCGAGAAGCGCGTTCGCGCCGGCGAGCATCGGCAATGTCGCGGTCGGTTTCGACATTCTCGGACAGAGCTTCGCCGGTCCCGGCGATGTCGCGCGGGTCACGCGCATCGACGAGCCGACGGTGCGCATCGATGCGATCCGAGGCACGGTCACCGATCTGCCGCACGAAGCCGGGCGCAACACCGCGGGGCGTGCGTTGATCGCGCTGCGCGAATCACTGGCATTGCCGTTCGGCTTCGCCATCGAGCTCGAGAAGGGCATCGCACTCGGTTCCGGCATGGGCGGTTCGGCGGCGTCGTGCGTCGCCGCGCTGGTCGCGGCCAACGCGGTGCTCGATGTTCCACTCGCCGTCGAGGCGCTGTATCCGTTTGCGCTGGAGGGCGAAGCGGTCGCCAGTGGCAGCAGGCACGGCGACAACGTCGGGCCGATGCTGCTCGGCGGACTCGTGCTGGCCACGCGCGATCGCCTCGTGCGCATCGCCGTGCCGCAGTCCTGGCACTGTGTCGTCGTGCATCCCGATGCGATCCTCGAGACGCGCCGCGCGCGTGCCGCGCTGGCTGGCGAGTACCGTCTCGAGCAGTTCGTCGCGCAAAGTGCCAACCTGGCGCTGGTCCTGGCCGGTTGTTTTCGTGGCGACGCCGATATGGTCCGCGCCGGACTCGCCGATGTGCTGATCGAACCGCGACGCGCGGCCCTGATCAGCGGCTTCGATGCGGTCAAGCGCGCCGCGCTCGATCATGACGCGCTCGGTGCGAGCATTTCCGGCGCCGGTCCGAGCGTGTTCGCGTGGTTCGCGCAGCGCGATGCAGCAGTGTCGGCGGCGTCGGCCATGCGTGACGCATTTGCCGCTTCCGGCCTCGACAGCTGCATGCACGTCTCGCCCATCAATGGACCGGCTGCCGGAGTGCTTGCATGAAATTCGTCAGCACGCGCGGCGGCAGTGCGCCGGTGACCCTCGGTGCCGCCGTGCGTGCCGGTATCGCTGCCGACGGCGGCCTCTACGTACCCGAGTCATTGCCGCGTTTCACGCCCGACGATTTTTCGGGCGACGATTCGCTGGCCGAAATCAGCACGCGTCTGCTCGCGCCATTCTTCGCCGATGACGCGCTGGCCGCACAGTTGCCCGTGATCTGTGCGGAAGCATTCGATTTCGCCGCGCCGCTGAAACCGCTTTGCGCGCCGCACACCTTCATGCTCGAGTTGTTCCACGGCCCGACCGCCGCGTTCAAGGATTTCGGCGCGCGCTTTCTCGCTGCGTGCATGCAGCGCCTGCGCGAACGCGACGATCCGCCACTGACGATCATCGTCGCCACGTCCGGCGATACCGGTGCCGCGGTCGCCGCGGCATTCCATCGCCGACCCGGATTGCGAGTCGTGATCCTGTATCCGGACGGACGCGTGTCGCCGCGCCAGGCGCATCAGCTCGGCTGCTTCGGCGACAACGTGCATGCGTTTCGCGTCGCTGGCAGTTTCGACGACTGCCAGCGCCTCGTGAAGTGCGCGCTCGGCGACGTGGCGCTGCAGGCACGCGTGCCGTTGAGCTCGGCCAACAGCATCAGCCTCGGTCGCCTGCTTCCGCAGATGGGCTACTACGCTGCGGCGTCGCTTGCACACTGGCGGGCATACGGCACGTCACTCGGATTCGTCGTGCCGACCGGCAATCTCGGCAACGCGTTTGCGGCGATCCTCGCGCGCGCCTGCGGCCTGCCGATCGGCGACATCGCGCTGGCGACCAATGCCAACCGGACCGTTCCCGATTTCTTTGCCGGCGCGCCCTACGCGGCGCAACCGAGTGTCGCCACGATCGCCAATGCAATGGATGTCGGCGCACCGAGCAACTTCGAGCGCCTGCGCTGGATGTACACGCAAGATCACGCGCTGCGCACCGCGTTCACCTGCGACGCCGTCGACGACACCACGATCCGCACCACGATCGCCGCCGGCGAAGCGACCTGGGGCGAGGTGTTCTGCCCACACACCGCCTGCGCCGTGCATGCGCTTGAGGGCCTGCGCGCGCGCGGCGCCGAGGGTCCGTTGGCGATCGTCGCTACCGCCCATCCGGCCAAGTTCGAACAGGTCGTCGAACCGCTGGTCGGCCATGCCGTCATCGTTCCCGACGCGCTCGCCGCACTTCTCGCACGACCCGCGCATGCCGAGCCGCTGGCCGCGGACAGCCAGGCTTTTGCCGCAGCGCTCGTTGCCGTCGCGTGATCGTACTCGCCGGCGTTACCGCCATGGACTGTCCGATACCGACATCGGCAATGACCAGGGCTTGGCCGCTCAGTCCGTCGCCCTGGATGCGGCGGCAATGCCGAGCAGGGCGACGAGTGTCACGGCACCGGCAATCGACAGATACCAGCCGACCGCGGCGATGCCGTACGTCGTCGCCAGCGAGGTCGCGATGTATGGCGCCAGCGATGCGCCGACGATACCGGCGAGATTGAAGGTCAGCGACGCGCCGGTGTAGCGCACTGCGGTCGGAAACAGTTCGGCCAGTGCGGTACCGAGCGGACCGTAGGTTAGTCCCATCAGGGCGAGACCGAGCGAAAGAAAGACCAGCACGCCGGTCGTCCCCGATGTGAACAGCGGCGCCCAGAAGAAGCCGAACACGATGATCGCGAGCGTGGCGATGATCAGCATGCGCGTGCGCCCGTGTCGATCGGCGAGCAGTGCAGACACCGGGATCGTCAGCGCGAAGAACAGCACGCCGATCATCTGCAGCACGAGGAACGTCTCGCGCGAAAAGCCGAGTACCGAGGTGCCCCAGCTCAATGTGAAAACAGTCATCAGGTAGAACAGCACGAACGTGGCGGTGGCCGCGAACGTGCCGAGGATCAGCGCGCGCGTGTGCCCCGTCACCACGGTCAGCATCGGCAGGCGCACGCGCTCGTTGTTGTCCATGGCCTGCTGGAATGCCGGCGTTTCGTGCAGGCGCAGTCGCACATACAGCCCGACCAGCACGAGCAGCGCACTGGCCAGGAACGGTATGCGCCAGCCCCAGGCGAAGAACTGTGCGTCGCTCAGGGTCTGGGTCAGGATCAGGAACACGCCGGTCGAGCAGAGGAACCCGATCGGCGCACCGAGCTGCGGGAACATGCCGTACCACGCGCGCTTGCCCGGCGGCGCATTCTCGGTCGCGAGCAACACCGCGCCGCCCCACTCACCACCGAGTCCCAGCCCCTGGCCAAACCGGCACAGCGCGAGCAGGGCCGGAGCGAGCACGCCGATCGACGCATACGTCGGCAGCAGTCCGATCAGCACCGTCGACACGCCCATCGTCAGCAAGGCAGCGACCAGCGTCGCCTTGCGCCCGATGCGGTCACCAAAATGTCCGAACAGTGCCGAGCCGATCGGCCGCGCGAAGAACGCGAGCGCGAAGGTCGCCAGCGACTGCAGCATCGCCGAGGCCGGATCGCCGGTCGGAAAGAACAGCGTCGGAAATACCAGCACCGCCGCAGTGGCGTAGATGTAGAAGTCGAAGAACTCGATCGTGGTTCCGATCAGGCTTGCGAACAGCACACGGCCCGGCGAATTGCCGGCCGACGACCGGATCGTCGAATGCTCACCCACGCCGTGCACTCCATTGGCCGAATCGACTTCGATTCTGGCACCGCGGCGCGATGACGGCCATGGGTCCAGTGCCGAAAACGGAAATCGGCAATCGCACGACGGCTACGCGCTGGCCGCGCGCAGTCCGGCAGAGAACTCGAGAATGATCACGTCGACGATCGCGATGTCGTCGCGCGCTCGGGTACAGCGCGGCGCCGAGCGCTACTTGACGCGCTCGACCATGGCCGGAAACTGCTCACGCTTGGGCAGGCTGGCCAGCGCGATCGTGTTCGGCACCTTGGTCGATGACGGATCGTTGGCCACGCTGGCGGCGCGTTGCACGGCCTTGTGCGAGGCGCGCCACAGCTGGTCAGGCACGTAGTGCGATGCGCCACCCAGCCAGCGCGCACCACCGGACTTCGCCGATCCGGCGATTTCCTTGCTGCCGACGCGCGGTCCATTGAAGAGTGGAACCCAATATCCTTCCTTGGCGTCAGCTTCGATGCAGACAAAGAAGTGCTGGGCATGCACCGCCAGATCATCCTCGCAGGTGCATTGCGCGCCGTAATGCAGCAGTTCGTCCGGATCCATTCGCAGCACCAGACCCGGAGCATGGACGTGCGCCATCGATTCGCCTTGGAAGTCATTGGACCAACACCATGGACCTTGGCGAGCGTGGGCGCAAACGAAACCGCTGCTCCTAGCCGTGGCGCCGCCACGCGACGGCATCGCGGAACATGGCGCAACGCCGTTTCGCGTCCCGGCAGACACGCCGGACCGGCTGGGGCCTGATTCGCTTTGTCACACAATCCGCGCTATGCTTCGCCCACTGTGTTTGCCAGGGTCACCGTGAATCGTGGCCCGATGTGGTCGATCTTCGTTGATTGCTTCATCGCTCACCTCGCTTTCTCCTTAGCAACCTCAGTTTCAGCCCGGGATGGACCCGGCGCTGCAATCGTCAATTTTTGTTTGAGTAGCTAGGAGTTACACAATGTCAGCACGTCAAAGCGGTACGGTTAAGTGGTTCAATGATGCGAAGGGTTTCGGCTTCATCACTCCGGAGAGTGGTGCGGATCTGTTCGTGCATTTCCGTTCGATCCAGGGCAGCGGCTTCAAGACGCTGCAGGAAGGCCAGCGCGTGACGTTCGTCGCGACGCAGGGCCAGAAGGGCATGCAGGCAGACGAAGTCCAGATGGCGTAAGTTTCACGCCCGCTCGGAATCGGAAAACCTCGCACGGCAACGTGCGAGGTTTTTTTTCGCCTGCCTGTTGCCTAGTTCCCGCATTTGTAGCGTGGTGGCGCGCGGCATGATCGCGAGGTCTCGCACGCAGGCGCGACGGCTTCGTGCGATTTCCGCCGGGCGTCACGCGCACCTGCACATTCACGAAAAGCATCCCGGCTGCGCCGCTTACGGCGAGCGTCTCGAAGGCCGGTGCGGTTGCTGCCGGAAGCGCAGTCCGGAGGCCTTCCCGCATGCGACGCAACACGGCCGCGCCGGCGCCATGCTGCACTTTCTTCACGCAATCGCGCATCATCGAAAACGCTGCGGACATCACCCCGAGGAAGACCATGCGCACAGCTTTACTGATCGCCATTGCCCTGCTGGCCAGTTCCTCAGAGGCGGATGCGCAAGCGCAGGAGGCGATCGCGCGCGGCGAGATCCAGTTCCAGTGGGGAGCGAAGATCCCACTGCGTGATGGCGTCGAACTCAATGCAACCGTTTACCGCCCGAACGCGCAGAAAGATGCGCTGCCGTGCATCTTCACGCTGACGCCGTATATTTCCGCGAGCTACCACGATCGCGCGATGTACTTCGCCGGCAATGCATACGTGTTCGCTACCGTCGATGCGCGCGGACGCGGCAACTCGGGAGGCGAGTTCATGCCGTTGCTGCAGGAAGCGAACGACGGCCACGATGTCGTGCAATGGTTCGCGAAGCAGCCTTACTGCAATGGCAAGGTGAGCATGTGGGGTGGTTCGTATGCGGGCTACAACCAGTGGGCAACGGCCAAGGAATTTCCGCCGGCACTCGCCTCGATCGTGCCGGTGGCATCGCCCAAACCGGGCGTCGATTTCCCGATGCGCAACAACATGTTCTATTCGTACGGCATGACCTGGCTGACCTTGGTCAGCGGGCGCGCCGCGCAGGAATCGATCTTTGGCGACAGTGATTTCTGGGGCGCGCTGTTCCGCCGCTGGTACGTCTCGCACGCGCCGTTCAACACCCTCGATCGTGTCGTCGGCAACCCGTCGCCGATATTCCAGACATGGCTGTCATACCCGATGCGCGGGGCCTATTGGGACAGCTACAGTCCGACCAGCGCGCAGTACGCGCGAATCGACCTGCCAATCCTCTCGGTAACCGGCCAGTACGACGGCGATCAGCCCGGTGCGATGGCGCTGTACAAGGACCACATGCTGTACGGCACCGCGGCGGCCAAGCAGAAACATTTCCTCATCATCGGCCCGTGGGATCACGCGGGCACCAGAACACCGCGTGCCGAGTTCGGCGGGCTCACGTTCGGCCCGGCCTCGTTGATCGACATGAACGCCCTGCACAAGGCGTGGTACGACTGGACCTTGAAGGGCGCCACGAAGCCCGACTTCCTCAAGGATCGCGTCGCCTGGTACATGGCGGGCGAGGAGGCATGGCGCTATTCGCCCTCGCTCGATGCAGTGACCGCGCGCACACAGATCTGGCACCTCGATTCGACCGATTCGAAGGCCAACGACATCTTTGCCTCGGGCGTACTGCTCGATCGGCGACCCGGCAGCGGCAAGCCGGACAGCTACGTGTCAGATCCGCTCGATACCTCGTCGCTGGCAGTCGAGGATCTGCCTGATGTCGCCGGTGGCTGGGTCGACCAGCGTTCGCTGCTGATCAATGACAGCCAACTCGTCTACCACACGCCGGCATTCACGCGCGACATGGATCTGGCCGGCTTCTTCAAGTTCACTGCCTACATCGAGATCGATCAGGTCGACACCGACTTCCAGGTCGGCATCTACGAGATCAAGCCCGATGGCAGCAGCATCACACTGACCGGCGACATGAAGCGCGCGCGCTACCGCAAGGACTTGCGCAACGCCGAACTGGTCAAGCCCGGCTCGATCGAACGCTACGATTTCGATTCGTTTGATTTCATCGCGCGACGGATTCCGAAAGGCAGCCGCCTGCGTCTGGTGATCGGCCCGGTCAATTCGATGTATGCCGAGAAGAACTACAACGCTGGTGGCGTGGTTGCCGCCGAATCGGGCGCCGATGCAAAAACCGTCCGTGTCACCCTTCATCATGCGACGCGCTACCCGAGTGCGCTGACCTTGCCGATCGCAGCGCCGTCTTCGGTCGCGGCGCCGACTTCGATGCCGAACTAGCCCCCGTTCGTCGAGCACCGTCGATCGGCACTCCTGCAACACGATACTCGATGCATCGATCGACAATGATTGCTTCGGCGCGAGAGAGGTGGATGGCCGCGACTTGTTCGGCGTCCTCGCCAGCCGCGCGTTCAGCGGCAACTGCAACGCGGCGCGCGGACTGTTGTCAGCGGGCACCATCACGCGGCGGCGCGACAACGGTGGCCCGACCCTGACTCACGCATTGCTCGCGGGGTTACAACGGTTTCGACGTCGCACCTGAATATGCCGATCGCTTCGATACTTCCAGCGTACTGGCAAGATTCGCTGAACGCACAGCGAAAGGGTTTATCTTGACGCGACCCTGCAGAGGGCAAGACCATAGTGGTCCGTGAGCTGGGGATGAGGCGTAGTGACGACAAACCGCGAACGGTGGACGCGACTCGAACAGGTCTTCGCCGATGCGCTGGCGCTGCCCGCCGCGGCGCGCTCTTCGTTCCTTCGCCGTGCATGCGCCGACGATGCTGATCTCGTTGAAGAGGTGGAAGACCTGCTCGACGCGCATGCTGCTCCGGGCGTGCTCGATACCTCGCCGCACGCGGTCGAGACCGTAGCCACGCATCCTTCTCTGGCGCCCGGATCATGTCTCGGCGCTTGGCGTATCGATACCATGATCGGCCGCGGTGGCATGGGCGAGGTCTATGCGGCGACGCGTATCGACGCGGCTTTCGAGCAGCGCGCGGCACTCAAGCTGCTCCGCTACGAAGCAGTAGCGGAAACCGATCGCTTCCAGTCCGAGCGCCGCATCCTGGCCAGACTCGAGCACCCGGGCATCGCGCGCCTGCTCGACGGCGGCATGGCCGCGGATGGCCGTCCGTATACGGTCTTGGAGTACGTCGAGGGACAGGCGATCACCGACTACTGCCGCGCACGCACATCGTCGCTGCACGAGCGCCTCGCGCTGTTCGCGCAGGTTTGCGAAGCCGTCGCGTTCGCTCATCGCAATCTCGTCATTCACCGTGACCTGAAGCCCGACAACATTCTCGTCGATGCGCGAGGCGGCGTGAAACTGCTCGATTTCGGCATTGCCAAACTGCTCGACACGACATCTTCGACGCGCGATGTCGACAATACGACTGCACCTTTTACGCCAGACTACGCGGCGCCCGAGCAACTGAGCGGCCAGCCGATCACCACCGGCACCGACATCTACGCGCTTGGCGTATTGCTGTTCGAATTGCTCACCGGCGAGCGACCGTTGCGCACCCGTGGCCTGCCGTCGTCACGTGCACTTGCGCTCATTCTCGATCGGGAGGCGCCGGCGCCGAGCAGGCTCGCGCGCGAGCGCGCGGATGCACCGTTGCCTGCCCGCCTGCTGATTGGCGATCTCGATGCGATCGTGGCCAAGTGCCTGCGCAAGGAAGCCAACCATCGCTACGAAACCGTCAACGGCCTCAAGGCCGATGTCGACCGCCATCTGCGTACCGAACCGGTGCTCGCCCGCGACGGCGCACGGGCATATGTGTTCGGCCGCTTGCTGACCCGCTATCGTTGGCCAGTGGCCGGCATCGGTGCGCTCATTCTCGCCCTCGCAGTCGGCCTCGGCGGCACCATCTGGCAGGCGCGACGCGCGGAAACGCAGGCCGCCCGCGCCACCGCCGTACTTGGTTTCGTTGAAGGTCTGTTCGAGGGCAACGATCCTGCCGTGACCAAGGGCGAAACCACTACCGCGCGCGAACTGCTCGATCGCGGCGCCCGCCGGGTCGATCGCGAGTTCGCCGATCAGGCCGACCTCAGCGCACAGCTGAAGCATACGATCGGCAAACTCTATTTGAAGCTCGGCTTACTCAATCAGGCGCAGAGCGAACTCGTCACGTCGATCGCGCTGACGCCGAAGACCGGCGTCGGCAATGCCGAACTGCGCTTCGTCCGCTTGCTCGATCTCGCACGTGTCGACTATGCGGCCAGCGCCACCGATGCCGGCCTCGCCCATCTCGACGAGGCGAGCCTGCTGTTGACGCCGGACGCGTTGCGTGCAGAACGAGGCATCGCGATCGACGCCCTGCGCGCGCAACTTCTGCGTCAACGTGGTGACGACCAGCAGGCACTCCAGGTTGTCGAGCGTGCCTATGCGGTCGCCAGACAGGTACTTGGCGAGAGTCATCCGGATACGCTGGAGGTGACCGAGTCGTATGCCGATCTGCTCGGTGCAGATGGACGCGACCGCGAAGCGCTGCCGCTGTTCGAACAGTTGGCTCAACAGCGCAGGGACATGCTCGGTGAAGATGACCCGCGCACGCTGACCACCCTGAGCCTGTTTGCGAATGTGCTCAGTGACGTCGATCAGTCGGCGCGCGCACGCGCATTCGCCGAGGACGTCCTGGCGCGCCGCCGAAAAGTGCTCGGCGACGCCCACCCGGATACCGCGCTGAGCCTCTTCCAGGTCAGCCAGATGCACTACCAGGCCGGGCTGTACAGCGAAGCCGACCTGCTGGTGCGACAGTCGATCGCGCTGCTGCGCAGCTTGCAACCGATCAATCGCAACCTGCTGGCTGATGCGCTGCATGAGCAGGCGTCGATCGCCTATCAGCAGGGGCGGCTCGACGACGCCGAAAAGGATTACCGCGAGAGCGAGCGGTTGCGCACCGAACTGTATGGTGCCGATCACCGCGCCGTGCTCGAAACACAGCTGGTGCTGGCGCTGATCGTGCGTGGCAGCGGACACGTCAAGGAGGCGATCGAGCTGATCCGGCATGTGGTCGCGGTGCGCACGCGGATTGGGGTGGATACGCCGGAATCTGCGAATGCATTGCGCGCGCTCGGCAGTGCTCTCAGCGCCAACGGTGAACACGTCGAAGCGATCGAGCAGCTGGGCGCCGCCGAGCAGATGTCGCTGCGCCTGTACGGCGAGAGTCACCCCATGCCACAACAGACGCGCGTCCTGCTCGGCCAGGCCTACCTCGCGGCAGGGGAAATGAGCCATGCCGCCGAGGTGACTGCACGAGCGCTGGCGCGCCTCGAGCTCCTGCATCCGCAAGGCCATCCCGATGTCGCCCGCACCAAGGGCAATCTTTCACGCATCGAGCTAAAGCTGGGCAACACCGAACGCGCGCTTGAGCTGAGTCGTCAACAGTACGAGTTTGTCAGCGCAACCTTGACCGATCCCGGCAATCCGCGCGTGGCTGAAACTCAGGGCCTGCTGGGCGAGTGCCTGCTCGCCGACGGCCAGCGCGAAGCCGGACAGCGTGCGCTCGACTATGCGCTCGAGGTGCTCGAACTCAAACAACCAAAGAACCCGCAACTCGCCGGCTGGCGCGATCTGTTGAAAGCATCGCGTTAGCTGATCGCGACCGCAAGCGGATCCAGCTAAAACGTCAGCAATCCTGGCGCGCGCTCATCACTCCGCCAGTTCGCGGTGCAGCCAGGCCCGCGCAAGGGTCCAGTCGCGGCGCACGGTGCGTTCGGAAATACCGAGCGCGAGAGCGGTTTCGGCGTCGTCGAACCCGGCAAAATAGCGGCATTCGACAACTTGTGCGAGGCGCAGCGATTCCTCGGCAAGGCGGCCGAGTGCATCGTTGAGCGCGAGCATTGTGGCGTCGTCCTCGATCGCCACCTCGAAGGCGGCGGTGATCGAGACATGCACAGCGCCGTCACCGCGCTTGCTGGCCAGCCGGGCGACGGCATGGTTGACCAGCGCATGGCGCATCGCCAAAGCCGCTGCACGGATGAAATGCGCGTCGGTATTCCAGCCGTGGCTGCCGCGCAACTTGAGGTAGGCCTCGTTGACCAGCGCAGTAGTCTGCAAGGTCGCGCCGGCACCGACCCGGTTACGCTCACGATGCGCCACGCGCCTGAGATCGTCGTAGAACAGCGGCATCAACTGATCGGCAAGCGCACGCACCTCGGCAGGCAACGCGCCCTCCCAGTGCGCACCCGCCTCTTCCTGCGATTGCCGACCTGTCTCGCTCATGGACGGATCATACTGATCATCCACGTCGGCTGGCGTGTTCACCATGACGGGCCGGCCGTTGTGCACCAACGATCGACTTGCTGTCGCGCTGACCGGGTTTTGCGCTGTTTCCGGTTGTTAGAGTACCCAGTCGAGCATCGCGCTCGGCGTCGGCATTTGCCCATGGTCGCGACCGGTACGAATCACCAGAAGGATTAGCGCTCGTGCATCTGATGAACCTTTCGACATTGATGCCTCAGGGCAATCAACGGACATCCGGAGAATCCTCTCGCCGATCGCACAGGACAGGCGCCCTGATGACGATGCTCGCGATCGCCTCGACTGGCGTGGCGCAGGCCGATACGTACACGGTCACCAGCGTCGCCGACAGCGGCATCGGCAGCCTGCGCCAAGCGATTCTCGACGCCAATTTCAAGCAGGTGACCAATGGCACCCAATGCGCCCGGCATTCGATCCAGTTCAACATTCCAGGCGGCGGCACGCACTCGATCCAGCTGCTTTCCGCGCTGCCGCGCATCAACATCCCGATCACGTTGGATGGCTACACGCAGCCCGGTTCGAGCGAGAATACGATGGCGCTCGGCAACAACGCGGTGCTCACGATCGAACTCGACGGTTCGCTCGCCGGCAACGCCGATGCGCTGGTGATCGGCGCATCGATTCCCGGTTCGGGCCTGTGTCCCGGCAGCACTTCGTGGATTCGCGGTCTCGTCATCAACCGATTCGGTGGTGCTGCGATCGCGATGGGCGAGCAGGTCTGTCCGCCGAGCCAGGTGTGCACGGTCGGCGGCGTGTTGATCCAGGGCAACTTCATCGGCACGGACATGACCGGCGGCATCGCGCTCGGCAACGGTACCGCGACCGGCCGACCGGCAATCCTGTTCGGCACCAGCAGCAGCTTCAATACGGTCGGCGAACAGATTCCCGAGCTCGGCGGCTCGCCCGAACCTTTGCCTTTCGTGCGCAACGTGATCTCGGGCAATGCCAGTGATGCGATCCGCATCGAGTCGACGTCTTCAACGCCATCTACCGGCGTCGCCGAGCAGCATCGCATCCGCAACAACTACATCGGCGTCAACGCGAGTGGCACCGCCGCGTTGCCGAACGGTGGTCGCGGCGTATCACTCGGCGTCAATTCGACTGGCATTTCGGTCCAGGACAACCTCATCAGCGGCAACGCGAGCGATGGCGTGGCGATTGCCGACAGCCGATTCCCGGGTACGATGCTGGCGCGCAATGGCATCGGCATCAGCGTCGCGGGTTTGCCATTGGGCAATGGCGGTGACGGCGTGATCGTATCCGGCAACGCGATTTCCGTGTCCGTCAGCGGACGCTTCCGCTATGCACCCAACGTCGCTGCGATCGCCAACAATGCCGGTGCCGGATTGTTCGTTGATGCCAACGCGCTGGTCGACGCAGGCACTATATCGAGTGCGTACAACGGCGGACTTGCGGTCGATCTGGCTCCGCCCGGGGTCAATCCCAATGATGTCGGGGACATCGATTCGGGGCCGAACGAGGGGCTCAATGCACCTGTGCTCGATCCCGTGATCCTGAATTCATCGACCGGCACCAGCACTGTCGCCGGCAGACTTGTCGCCGCGCCGAGCAGTACCTACAGCCTGGCGTTCTTCTACAGTGATGCCTGCGACCCGAGCGGCTTCGGCGGCGGACAGACCCCGTTCCCGCTGAACTTCAACGTGACGACCGATGCCTTGGGCGACGCGTCGTTCACTCGGCAAGTGGATTTCCTGCCGGCCAACAAGTTCCTGACCGCGATAAACCGTGTGTCCGCAACCACGGCGGCATCGGTCGTCATCTCGTCCGAATTCTCGAACTGCCGGCGCATCGTCCCATCGGCCGATCAGATCTTCCTGCATGGATTCGAGTAGACATTCGAATGGTTCGCATGGCGCACTGGCACGCAGCATTTCACGCGAACTACAGAGACATGAACATCAATGGCCAGCGAATGTTCCGGCCTTGACGGACATGGAGTCGTTGATCGTCAATCCTTACACTTTCCGCTTTCGAAAGGAGTTGCAGAAATGAAGATTCGTTGCCTGCTCTTGAGTCTGATTTCCCTCGCGACTGTTCCCGCGATGGCCGCGTGGCGAACGACGACCCCGGCGGCCGAAGTGGCCGTCCGAATTCCTCGAATTGCCGCCGTGCTCGAGGCGGCGACACGATTCGACAAGGCCATTCTGGAGAAGAACGAGGAACAGTTCGCGAGCATGTTCGCCGACGATGCCGTGGTCAACAATCCGTTCAACAGAATCGCCTCGAAACAGGATGCGATCCGCAATCTGAAGACGGGCTTGATCGACTACAGGAGTCTTGAACGTTTCGTGGAATACGCGGCAGTACGCGGTCCGCATGACGTTGTTCTGATGGGAGAAGAGGCGGTCACGCCCGTCGGGAAGGCGCGGTTCGCGAACAGGCACGTGCGACGGCGGACAACCGAAGTCTGGTCGGATGTGACGGGCACCTGGCAACTCTCGCTGCGCCAGGCAACCATCTATGTCGTGGACTAGGCGCTGCTTCCGAACGTCTATGCACTTCCTCTATCGGGTTGCGAGCAACGATTGCTCGCATCCATGCTGATTGCGCTCGTTCCACATGGCGCGTGGCTTTGCTACCTCTTGAAACACGGGGTCTGCAGAGGGCACTCGGGTGACTGGCACTGCAGAACCGGTCGCTTTGCGGAGACACTTTGTATGGATCGGAAAAATTCGTGTTCCTGCAGGGAACCGAGGGCAACTGCCACTTGTCCATGGACAGCGTTTGATCACTTCCCGAAGACGGATCACTGCCATGCGTACTCCTGCAACACCTGCACAACGCACACGCTCCCGGATGCAAGCCATCGCGCGCGAAGTCATGCCGATGCTGGCGATTCTTGTCCTGCTCACCGCGGCCCGTTCGTCGTTCGCCAACCATTATGTGGTGCCGAGCAGTTCGATGGAGTACGCGCTCGTTCCGGGTGACCGCGTGATCGTCGACATGAGTGCCTATGGCGTGCGTGTGCCGTTTACCGATGTCGTCATCGCCGGTCGTGGACAGCCGGCACGTGGTGATGTGGTCGTCTTCGATTCGCCAGTCGATGGCATTCGCCTGATCAAGCGCGTGGCCGCGGTGGGCGGTGACCAGGTCGCGCTGCAGCATGGCCAGCTGTCGATCAACGGAACGCCGCTCGCAGCGCAGGGCGATCCCGCGCTGGAGGCATTTCCGGGGAAAGACGTGCGGCTCAACCTCGCAGACGGTGGCGGCCCCGACATCGACGATCTCGTGGTGCCGGAGGGCAAGGTGCTCGTGCTCGGCGATCATCGCGGCAACAGTGTCGATGGCCGCATGTACGGGCTGGTCGCCGCCGAGGCGTTCTATGGCAAAGCGGTCGGCGTCTACTGGCGCAGCAGCGAGGGGCCGGTCTGGAAATCACTGTGACGACGCAAGGTCATGCGTCGCGCTCGCCGGTCGCACCATCCGGCGGCGGTGCCTGAACGCGTCGATGATTGCCCCTGTCGGGCGACGAACCGCGCGCATGACGCGCCATCCGACGCCCGTGACGCAATGCACCACAGAGCGCACTTTTCTGCGTTTTCCGCTTGAAAAGCGTCGATACACGCGCAAGGAAACGCTATGCTGTCGCGCGCCTGACGAGCAGACGCGCCTTGTCTGCAACGCGCGCTCCGAGGCGTGATGCATTCCACCACCACCCAACCATTGGGATACCCATGAGCAAGAAGCCAGTAAAGAAGTCCGCTCCGCCGAAGGCGGCCGCCAAACCCGCCGCACCGAAGCCGATCAAGGAAGCCTTGAGCAAATCCGGATTGGCTGCTCACATCGCCGAGGCCAGTGGCGTCGCCGCCAAGGACGTCCGTTCGGTGCTCGCGCATCTCGAGAACGTCATCGCCGGTTCGGTCAACAAGAAGGGTGCC
Source organism: Lysobacterales bacterium (assembly GCA_038259445.1). Lineage (GTDB taxonomy): Bacteria > Pseudomonadota > Gammaproteobacteria > Xanthomonadales > Rhodanobacteraceae > Dokdonella. Next base: position 24,392 of record JBBSOU010000028.1, read on the forward strand.
GGTTCGTTCACGCTGCCCGGCCTGCTGAAGATCACGGCGGTGCAGGTGCCGGCCAAGGCCAAGCGCAAGGGCATCAACCCGTTCACCAAGGAAGAGCAGTGGTTCGCTGCGAAGCCGGCGAGCGTCAAGGTCAAGGTTCGTCCGCTGAAGAAGCTCAAGGACGCCGCGATCTGATGTCCTTCCGGAATGCGGTGTGCCACGGGCCACCGCATTCCTTTTCGCAACCGGGCCGCAAACGCCCTGCGAACGTTTCCGGAAAGTCCGTTGCACCCATCCCGGTCAGTGTCTCGTCCTGACCCGCAAATCCCCTGCCCTGACGCCGCTCCACCCGCATCCGCGCCTGTCCCGGACGCAAACCGCTTCACGTGGCCGTGGCGCCGCGCAGATGGCGATGGATCGAATGCGCTCGACCATCCTAGAATGAGCGACGCGCCCGGCTGTCCGCGCGCGCAGCATCCAACCAGGAGCAGGCGACGCCATGGAACTGACCAATCTCGAAACCGTGCCGGGTAAATCGATCACCCGACACCTTGGCCTCGTCAATGGATCGACGGTGCGCGCCAAGCACGCCGGCAAGGATTTTCTTGCAGGCCTCAAGAACATTGTCGGCGGCGAGCTCAAGGCCTATACCGAGCTGCTGAACGAATCGCGCCAGGAAGCGGTCGACCGCATGATCGCCCAGGCACGTGCGGCGGGCGGCAATGCCGTCGTCAATGTGCGCTTTTCCACTGCGAGCATCGCCGGCGGCGCGGCCGAGGTCATGGCCTACGGCACTGCCGTGTTCGTGGAGTAGGTCATGGACCTGATCATCGGCCTTGGCGTCTTCGCCGTCCTCATGCTGGTCGGCTGGATCTTCGGAGGCATCTCGGAGCGTCGTCACTTCGAGCAGCTGCGCGCTCGCGAGAACGAGTTGCGCGGAGTGCTGATCTTCAACGAAAGCCGACCATCGGCCGACCTCGCCGCCCGCGAGGGCCGGCTCGTGGCGGGTTCCGTGGTGATTGCAGAAGACTATTTCAAACGCTTCGCAGCCGGCCTCAGGTCACTGTTCGGTGGACGCCTGACGGCCTACGAATCGCTGGTTGATCGCGGCCGTCGCGAAGCAATCCTGCGCATGAAACAGGAGGCGCACAGCCTCGGTGCGAAAATGGTCTTCAATGTCCGCATCGAAACGTCGACATTGACCGATACGTCCAATCCGAAAGCGATGTTTTCGGCCGAGTTCATTGCCTACGGAACTGCGCTGATCGCCGCAGGCAAATGACCTACGAGAACCCGCTGCTGCCGGATGACGTCAACGTCTCCGCGCACAGCGTGACAGGAGAAACGCTCCGGCTTGCCGCGATGCTGCTGGTCCTGCTTGCCGCCTTCGGCTCGGCGATCCACTTTGGCGCGGCGCGCCTGGCACGCCTGATCCCGTTTTCGACCGAGCTGTCGTGGGTCGGCAGCGAACGCGTGTTCGGCATCGACGTGGTCGCGGCGAACGATCCCGAGACGATCGCCGCAGGCAAGTACGTGCAGGCGCTCGCCGTGCAACTTGCATCGGTCATGTCCTTGCCCGCGGACATGCAGCTGCAGGTGCATTTCAGCGACAGCGCGTTGCCGAATGCTTTTGCGACCCTCGGCGGACACATTGTCATCACGCGTGGTCTGTACCGGTTGATGCCGAACGAAAACGCGCTCGCACTCGTGATCGCCCATGAAATCGCTCACGTTCGTGAGCGCGATCCGATCGCCGCCGTTGGCGGTGGCGCAACGCTCGCGATCCTGGTGGCGCTCGTCACCGGCGATGCGAGCGGAATAACGCCTTACGTCGCGCGCATCGTGCAGCTCGGCCATTCGCGACGCGCGGAGACACGCGCCGATGACGTGGCCGTCGCTGCACTGCGTGCACACTATGGTCATGCCGGCGGCGCAAGTTCGGCATTCGAGGCCTTGCGTGATGCACGCCTGTTCGACCTCGAAATGCCCACGATCGTGTCGACGCATCCGCTTGATGGCGCACGTATCGAACGCATGCGCGCGGCTTCGGCGGGCTGGAATGCTGGGCAGTTGCCGCTGCAACCGTTGCGCGTGACGCTGACCGCAGAGGCGCAACCGGACTGACCGCAGAATCACTGCGCGATCACACGCCCGTTCGGCCCGGCTGCAGTCACCGGGCCACCTGATCTGATTCGCTCTGGGCGGATCTCACGCGACCGCCGCATCAGCGGTGTTGCATGACCGGCCGGGACACCGAAAGGCGAGATCGAGAGGCAGCTACGGTCGCCGGACGCCGCGTTGCGTTGCGTTGCCGGCGTCTCTGTCGGCCCTGGTGCGTGGCCGTACGCATCGAATGTTCAAATCTTACCCAGAAGCCCCGATGTTCCCGGCGGCGTCCGTACGAGCAGGCACCGTTGTGGCGAGTAGCGATGCCGCGCTGTCCTTCGTCGACCGTTTAGCCGCTCCCGTTGCAGATCCTGAGTGCGAAAGTGTATTCACTGGCGAAACATGTCTGGATTTTTCTCGATTGCCCCAGGCTTGCATTTCCTTGGAACATCCAACGATCCATCCGGGACCGGAATCGACGCCATCACGCAGCCGGCTACCGTCAGATTCAACTACGTTCCCTGATCGGAACCAGCGGCAACACCTTGACCCTGCGCGACGGCAACGTCGCGCAGGGTTTTTCTTTGCCATCGCATGCAGATGAGACGCCCGCCGGCGTCGCGCGGCGGCCGCGATTCATCGACGTCGAGGGCGAGCCGTCATCATTCCGGCATAGGTCTCGAGATCGCTGCTGTAGCACCGGCACGCGTTCGCCTGCAGTCGCGCGCCATCGACGATGTGCATGTGTCCGCGCGAATAGCGGATGAGGTTTCGTGATTGCAGGATTCGCGCAGCAGCGGTAACGCCGACGCGGCGCACGCCGAGCATGTGCGCAAGAAACTTCTGGGTCACCGCGAACGAGTCTGCCTGCGCACGATCGCGCGTCATCAGCAACCAGCGGGCGAGACGCTGTTCGACGACATGGAAGCGGTTACACGCCGCCGTGCGCGCAAGCTGCGTCATCAGCACCAGCACATAGCGTGACAGGATCTGGTGAAGAGCCGGCATGTCCTTGAGGCAGCGGCGGAACGACTTTGCGTCGATGCGCAACGCAGAACCCGCTCCTTGCAAGGCGGCGCACACAGTTGACGTGCCGCCGCCCAGCAGCAAACCGAAGCCGCTCATGCCTTCATTGCCGACCATGCCGACCTCAATGGTTGAATCCCGATCAACCGTGGTCAGCATCGAAATGAAGCCCGTCGTCGGGAAGTAGACGTGGGCGAGTCGGTCGCCCTGGTTGTACAGCACGTCGGCGAAGCTGAGCTCGACCCGCGTGGTCGTGTCCAGAAAACGATTGCGCTCCCGCGCGGGCAGCGCTGCGAGCAGCCGATTGGCTGACGGGGGAACAGGCGCGGCGGACATCGAACACTCCTGACCTGACCGCAGGCCAGCGGAACGGTTTCGTTCCTTCGACAGCGGTTCGCGCAAGTGCCTGGCGAAGCGGCCAGACACCCCCGGTGGGTTACCGAGGCCGACCAGGATGCAGCAGCCACGGTCTTTCGTCTGTCTTCCAGCGAACAGAGCGCGTGCACGGCGTGTGCTGCCGACTACCGTGCCGACGCTACGCTCACACGTTCTTGTTGACGCCGATGCTGTTTGTTTGCCAAGGCAGCAATCGCGCGAACTCGCGTCGCACCACCTCGTAGCACTCACAGGCCATGCGCTCCAGGCGGTTGCGGTCGAGCACGCGGATGGTTCCGCGGCTGTACTTGATGATGCCGAGCTTCTGCAGTTTGCCGGCCGCCTCGGTGACGCCCTCGCGACGAACCCCGAGCATGTTCGCAATGAGCTCCTGGGTCATCTTGAGCTCGTCGGAGCCGAGCCGATCGAGACTCATGAGCAGCCAGCGGCACAGTTGCTGATCGACCGAATGGTGACGATTGCACACCGCGGTCTGTCCCATCTGGGTCAGCAATGCCTGTGTGTAGCGCAGGAACAACTGCTGCACGGGACCGGCCATCGTGAATTCGTCGCGGATGAAATTCGCACGCATCCGATAAGAACTTCCAGCACTCTGCACGACCGCGCGGCTCGGCGTCGTACTGCCGCCCATGAACAGCGATATGCCGACCAGACCTTCATTGCCGACGATCGCGATTTCCGCCGAATCGCCATTTTCCATCACGTACAACAACGACACGATCGCGTCGGTCGGGAAGTACACATACGGCTGCTCTACGCCGGACTCATAAATCACATCGCCGAGCGTCAAAGGAGCGTGCACGAGATGCTTGGAGAAGCGGTCCCACTCTTCAGCCGGCAGTGCGCCGAGCAAGTGATTTTGCAGCGGACTCGGACGTGCCTGCTTCATGGCAGTTCCTCCATCGCATTCAGCGCCATACCGATCGACCCGATCGACCCGATCGACCGCCGCAAAGCTTAAGTTGGCGGATGTGTCATGTATGTACGCAAGCGCACAGAGTGCGCCGAAGATCACGCATTTGCACGCGCATTTGCGCCCGCGCTCGCATTCGCCCTGTGTGTGGGCGACCGAACAGAAAAGACCGGAGAAGCAAAGCATCGTGTGAAGGTCAACTGTGCCCAGGCGCGCCAGGCACGTTGCCAGCACATCATCCGCACTTCCGGGGAATACGGCATGAAACGGCTCTGGATCGCGAGTTCAGCGGGACTTCCACGCGAGGGCCAGAAGATCGACTTCCAGCTGGACGATCGTGACGTTTCGCTCACAGGCTTTTATGACCACCAGACGTTTCGATCGCGCTGGAGCGGTTACGAGGTCTATCGCGTCAAGACCTGGCGTTCAGCCGAAGTCGATATTCAGCCCGCCGCCGAGGGATGCCCTGATCTGGCAGGGGCGGGCGGCATGATGTCCGCGACGCCAGCCAATGGGTGTACCTGACGCCGCTAAGGCTAGTTGCCTGGGTAAGCTGCTTGCGCCGCCGGGAGAGTCCTGTGGACATCACCACCTCGATTGAACGCAAACGTTGCGGCCGCGCTGCCTGCCCGAAACGGACCGCGATGGCGCGTCGACAGACGGCCAGTCTGCCTGTCAACGCCACAAATCGATCGGCGCGCAGCCGGCGCGCTTACGCCCGTGCAGACGATCAGAGTTCCCTACCCGACTGGCCACGCGACGTCAGGTAGCCGCGCCACTTGCGGCCGCGCAAACAGATAGCCCTGCATGAAGACCACGCCAAGGTCGCGCAGAACATCGAACTCGGCCTTGGACTCGACACCTTCGCAGATCGGCGTGATACCCAGATCGCTCAGCAACTGAAGCGTATTGCGCACGATGGTGCGCTTGACCGCACTGCTGTCGATGTCGCGTATGAGGGACATATCCAGTTTGACCAGATCCGGTTGGAAGCTGGCGAGCAAGCCGAGCCCCGCATAGCCCGCACCGAAATCATCGATCGCGGTCTTGAAGCCGATCTCGCGATACGCACGCAGGATCGCCAGCACATGGCGCGGATCGAGCGCCTCGTTCTCGGTGAACTCGAAGGTGATGCGGTCGAGTGGAAAGCCGGTTTTTTCGGCGGCGATCAAGGTTTGCCGGATGCAGGCACGCGGCTCATAGACCGCATTCGGCATGAAGTTGATGGAGACGCTCGCTCCATCGGAGGTGACATTCAGATGCGCAGCGAGCTCGATTGCGCGAATCCGGCATTTCTGGTCGAACGCGTAGCGATTCTCTTCCGAGATACGCGACAGCACCTCGTGGGCGCTCTGCCCGTCGCTGCCGCGAACGAGCGCTTCATAGGCGTACACGCAGCGCGAGCGCACGTTGGCTATTGGCTGGAACGCCATCGTGATCGTATCGGCGAACGCCGCACTGCCCCGGCAGCCAGCGCAGGATTCAGGTTTTGCCATTGTCATCAACCTCGCCGAATTTGTCGGAAACCCATCGCTGCGTTCCGAATGCACGATGAGTGCCAGCACGAGGTTGCACGGACCTACTGCAGCATGAGCTGAGTGACCGCACAGAATTCAGCACAAGTCGCCGACGATCACGCGCGCCGCATTGTGACCCGGCGCACCGGTGACGCCACCGCCGGGATGTGTGCCTGCGCCGCACAGGTAAAGGCCCGGCAACGCGCCGCGATAGTCGGCCTGTCCGAGCATCGGTCGTGCGCTGAACAGCTGGTTGAGACTCAATGCGCCGTGGAAGATGTCGCCACCGAGCAAGCCGAAATCGCGTTCGAGATCGAGCGGGCTCTTGATCTGGCGACCGAGCACCGATGCGGAGAATCCCGGTGCATGGCGATCGACCGTGGCGATCATCAGATCGGCCACTTCGTCGCGGTGCGTATCCCACGATCGCCCGTCCGAGAGCACCGGTGCGACGTGCTGGCAAAACAGGCTCGCGACATGCTGGCCCGGCGGCGCAAGGCTGTCGTCGAGCGTCGAGGGAATCAGCAGCTCGACAATCGGCTCGCGCGACCAGCCGCTGGCTACGGCATCACGATACGCGCGATCCATGTAGTCGAGGCTCGGCGCAAGAATGATGCCGGCAGTCAGGTGATCGCCGTCACCGGGCAAAGCGCTGAAACTCGGCAGGCGATCGAGCGCGACATTCATGCGGAAGGTGCCCGATCCGCAGCGCCAGTTGGCCATGCGTTCGCGCGTCGGAACCGGCACCGCTGCGCATGGGATCAGACGTTCGTAGAGCAGTTTCGGATTGACGTTGGCGACCACGGCACGCCCGCGCAGGATGTCGCTGTGATCGGTCACGACACCCACCGTGCGGCCCTCCTCGACCAGCACTTCGCGCACCCCGCAACCGGTGCGGATGTCGACGCCGGCGGCGACCGCTGACTTCGCCATTGCCTGCGTGATCGCGCCCATGCCGCCGATCGCATGACCCCACGCGCCCTTGATGCCGTTGACCTCGCCAAACACGTGATGCAGCAGCACGTACGCACTGCCCGGCGTGTACGGACTCGCATAGTTTCCAACTACGCCATCGAAGCCGAGCACGGCGCGAATCGGCTCGCTCTCGAACCAGCGATCAAGATACTCGGCGGCGGAAATCGTGAACAGATCCAGAAGTTCCTGACGCAGGCCGGTATCGAGACCGTGCAGGCGCTTGCCAAGCTTGCCGGCGCGCACGAGTTCCGGAATCGCCTTCCACCAGCCGCCATCGGTGATGTTCGGCGGCGACTCCAGCGCGAGCGCGCGCAGCACATCGGCGATCGCCTCGAGGCGCGCTTCGTAGGCCGGCAGGCGCTCGGCGTCGCGCCTGGAAAACTTCGCCACTTCGGCCTGCGTCTGCCCTGCCCCGGTCAGTAGGTAGCGACCGTCAGGCAATGGCAGGAAATTGTTGCGCTTGCGTTCGACCACGCGCAGGCCATGCGCGTGCAGATCAAGATCACGGATCACCTTAGGTTGCAGCAGCGACACCGTGTAGGCTGCCACCGAATTGCGGAAACCCGGATGAAACTCCTCGGTCACCGCCGCGCC
>JBBSOU010000029.1:0-31369 GCA_038259445.1 Lysobacterales bacterium
GAACTGTCGTTCCTCAACTCCGGCGTGCGCATCGAGTTGTACGACGAACGTACGGACCGCCGCGACGTGTTCGAGTATGAGGGCGGCATCAGCTCATTCGTCGAGTATCTCGCCCACCTGAAAACACCTTTGCATCAGAAGGTTATCTACTTCAGCCTGCAGAATGAGGCGATCACGGTCGATGCCGCGCTGCAGTGGACCGACTCGTACCAGGAAGCGTGTTTCTGCTTCACCAACAATATTCCGCAAAAGGATGGAGGCACTCATCTCGCCGGATTCCGCGGCGCGCTGACACGCACGCTGTCGAACTACGTCGAGAAAGCAGGCATCCAGAAGACCGCCAAGGTTGGCCTGTCGGGCGACGACATGCGCGAGGGGCTGGTCGCCGTGCTGTCGGTGAAGATGCCCGACCCGAAGTTCTCTTCGCAGACCAAGGACAAGCTGGTCTCGAGCGAGATCAAGGGCATCGTCGAGTCGGCGGTCAACGAAAAACTCGAGGAGTTCCTGCTCGAGCACCCGCACGAAGCACGAGCGATTGCGGCCAAGGTCGTCGATGCGGCGCGCGCCCGTGAAGCAGCGCGCAAGGCGCGCGAGATGACCCGGCGCAAGGGTGCTCTCGACATCGCCGGTCTGCCGGGAAAGCTGGCCGACTGCCAGGAGAAGGACCCCGCGCTCAGCGAATTGTTCATCGTCGAGGGCGATTCCGCCGGTGGATCGGCGAAACAGGGCAGGAACCGCAAGACCCAGGCGATCCTGCCGCTCAAAGGCAAGATCCTCAATGTCGAACGTGCGCGCTTCGATCGCATGCTCGGCTCGGCCGAAATCGGCACGCTGATCACTGCGCTCGGCACCGGCATCGGCAAGGACGAGTACAACATCGACAAGCTGCGCTACCACCGCATCATCATCATGACCGATGCCGATGTCGACGGATCGCACATCCGCACCTTGCTGCTGACGTTCTTCTACCGACAGATGCCCGAACTGATCGAGCGCGGCCACATCTACATTGGCCAGCCGCCGCTATACAAGCTCAAACAGGGCAAGAACGAGCTGTACCTGAAAGACGATGCGGCGCTGAACAGTTATCTGATCTCCAACGCCGTCGAGAACGCCGAACTGAGCTACAGCCCCGACGCGCCGCCATTGAGCGGGCTGGGCCTGGAAAAACTCTTGTACGCCTACCAATCGGCGCTCGACCAGATCGACAGGCTCGGATCGCGTTACGACGGCGGCCTGCTTCGGGCGTTCCTCGATACCGCAATACCGCCCAGTGAGCAGTGGGTTGACGAGGTCCTCATGCAGGGCTGGATCAGCACCTTCATGGAACATCTCAATACCGTCGGCATGGGACGGCCGCGTTATCGCCTGCAGATGCGTGCGGCGACGCCCGACCATCCCGCCGCACTGGTGGTCGAACGCGACCAGCACGGCTCGACCACCACACAGATCCTGCCGGCACACTTCTTCACTGGCGGCGAGTTCCGCACGATCGGCGAGGCGGCCAGCCAGCTCGGCGGGCTGTTTCAGCCGGGCGCGCGCGTGGCGCGTGCGAGCAAGAGCATCGCGGTCACCGGCGGCATCGCCCAGGCTTACACCTGGCTCATGGATGAAGCCAAGCGCGGCCGCACGATCCAGCGCTTCAAGGGTCTTGGCGAAATGAATCCGGAGCAGCTGTGGGAAACCACGGTCAATCCGGAAACCCGCAGGCTGCTGCAGGTCAGCATCGAGGATGCGGTGGCGGCAGACCAGATCTTCTCGACGCTGATGGGCGATGTGGTCGAGCCGCGCCGCGAATTCATCGAGCAGAATGCATTGCGCGTGAGCAATCTCGACGTCTGATCGAAATACACGGAAAACAAATAAACAGTTGCATAATGTGAAAACTATTGTTGGTCTGAAGCGACGTGACGCCGTGCAGCATTTGCCTGCGTCATCCTGAATGCGAGCGGCGCGTGCGCTTGTACTTGCGGGTACGGCGGCGGTACGCTCGTGAGTCATGAAGCCGCCGGCGCAGTGCGCGCGGGCGGCCCCGAAAGAATCCAGACGAGGTAACGACAATGAAACTTTCCGGATTCGCACGAATCGCGATCTGCATCTGCGCACTGCTGCTCTCGGGCGCTGTGTTTGCGCAGAAGAAGGGCAAGGAAGTCAACGAGTATCCGAACGCGACACGCGAGGAGCCGAAGGCCGATCTCAACGAGCGCGAGCAGCGCGACCTCAACAAGGCCAACGACCTCATCGACGATGGCAAAGTCGATGAAGCGCGCGCGCTCGTCGAAAAAGTCCTCGCCGGCAAGAAGGTCAGCCGAAGCGGTCGCGCCTACGCGCACCAGCTGCTCGGCACGATCGCCTGGGATCAGGACAAGGAAGAGGAGTCGATCGCGGAGCTCAACAAGGCGCTCGAATCCGGTGGACTGCCGAACAACGCGCATTTTCCGATCATGCTGCGCATCGCGCAGGTGCAGGCGCAGAGCGAGAAGTACGACGATGCCAATGCCATGCTCGCACGCTGGACGCAGGAGACCGGCAAGTCGACGCCGGAGTCGCTGGCACTGCAGGGCAACATCTACTACCGCCTCGACAAGTACCAGGAAGCGATCGACACGATGAAAAAGGCGATCGCAATGAGCGATTCGCCGAGCGACAGCTGGAACCAGATCCTGATGGCCAGCTACTTCGAGCTCGATCAGTACGATGAGGCCGCCGTCCTCGTCAACAGCCAGCTGGCCAAGACGCCGGACGACATCAAGCTCATCAAGCAGCTGGCGACAATCTACGTCAACGGCGACAAGTATCCGCAGGCAATTGAAGTCCTCAGCAAGGCCAAGGCCAAGGGCCTGATCACCGGCGCCGATGACTACCTGCAACTTGCCAAGCTTTATGCGAATGCCGACAAGCCTCGCGAAGGCGCCGACACGCTCAAGGAAGGCCTCGCAAAAGGCGTGTTGACCCCGTCCTTCGAAGTCCATCGCCTGCAGGCCGACCTGTGCACCGAGTACGACGACAACGCCTGCGCGATCGAGCAGTATGGCAAGGCGTCGCCGCTGGCGCCCGACGGCAATGTCGACTACCAGCTCGGCTACATCCTCTATTACGCCGAACGTATCAGCGAAGCCCGCGAAGCACTCGTGCGCGCGATCAGTCGCGGAGGTTTGCGCCAGGAAGGTGAAGCGTACGTGCTCAAGGGCGACATCGAGAGCGAATCGGGCAACGATTCGGCAGCGATGGCGGACTGGCGCAAGGCGACCACGTTCCCGAGCGCGAAGATGATGGCCGATCAGCGCATCAAGGCGGCGCAGACCGGTGTTCAGCTCAAGCGTTCGCCGAAAAAATAAGTACGCAAAGAGGCTGCCGACATGACAGTATCGAGACCCGACAATGCAACGGCATTGCCCTTGTCGGAAGGGTCGCCGGTGTTGTACCTTGATTGACCTCGCCATCCCGAAGCACGTTACGCAAAGCAACGGCGCAACCTGTCGGGTTGCTCGCTCGAACTCAAATTGTGTGGTCAACACTGATGGCTGAGATCTACCAAGCAGAAAGCAAGGCATTCAACTGGCGCCGGGTCTCATCCCTCGCGGCGGCAATCGCCGTCCATGTGTTTGCACTTGCGCTGCTGGCGATGCCGATGGCGCCGCCGGCACCGAAAGAGAAGGTCGTCGATACCACGGTGACGGTGGAGTTCATCGAACCGCCACCGCCACCGCCGCCACCACCGCCGCCACCACCGGAGCCGCCGAAGAAGCCGCCGCCGAAGGTGATCGAAAAGATCAAGCCGCCGCCGACTCCGCCACCGGAGCCGCCGCCACCGGTGATCGTCGAGGAAGCCTCGCCGATGGCCGTGGCTGCGCCGCCGCCGGCGCCGCCCGCGCCGCCCGCGCCCGCCCCGGACATTGCGCCGAGTGAAAACATCAGTTACCGAAAGTTGCGACCGCCCAAGTACCCGCCGCAGGCCATTCGCCAGCAGCAGCAGGGCAAGGTCATACTGAAGGTGCTGGTCGGAGTGGACGGCAGTCCGGAAGAGATCACGATCGAAAAATCCAGTGGATCGCGTTTGCTGGATCAGGCAGCGATTGCAGCCGTGAAGACCTGGGTGTTCAACGCAGGTGTCAAAGATGGCAGGGCCAGTCGGGCCTATGCCTTGGTTCCAGTCGAGTTCAACCTCAACCAGTAGCACTCACCTGAAGGTAGCGCCATGCAGCAAGATCCCGTAATCACACCCGCGCCAGGTGCGACGCCCGCCCCGCTTCCCGGTGGTGGCAGCAATGCTCAAGCGATGTCGCAGATGGGCTTCGACCACATGATCCACAATCTCGACCCGGTCGGCTGGGTCGTGTTGATCACTCTGGTGACCATGTCGTTGTTCTCGATCTACTTCATCATCTTCAACTTGTTCCGCAACCTCAACGTGCGCTCACGCATGGACAAGGTTGTGCATACGTTCTGGGAGACGCCGTCTGCGCAGGAAGCCATCCGCTTTCTCGAAGAGCAACCGAAGAGCGAACCGTTCTCGAAGATTGCGCTCGACGCCGCGATTGCCGCGCAGCATCACACGCGGCATGAAGGCAGTCGCCTGGTCGAAGCACTCAACCGGTCGGAGTTCATCGATCGCGCACTGCGTCAGGGCGTTGCCCGCGAGAGCATGCGCCTCGAAGGCGGCTTGACCGTACTCGCCTCGGTCGGATCGACTGCTCCATTCGTCGGACTGCTCGGTACGGTCTGGGGCATCTACCACGCGCTGATCAAGATCGCGTCCACCGGTTCGGCATCGATGGAAGCGGTCGCCGGTCCAGTCGGTGAAGCGCTGATCATGACTGCCATCGGCCTGTTCGTCGCCATCCCCGCCGTGCTCGCGTACAACTTCTATGTGCGCAGCAATCGCCTGATCTACGCCCGTTTCGATGAGTTCGCGCATGACCTGCACGACTTCTTCGCCATCGGCTCACGCTCGGACGGCACGACCAGCGCAGTGACACCTGCTCCCGCTATCGCGAGGAAGTAAGCCATGGCCTTTTCATCGAACTCGGGCGGTGGCCCGATGGCGGAAATCAACGTCACGCCGCTCGTCGACGTGATGCTGGTGCTGCTGATCATCTTCATGATCACGGCGCCGCTGATGACGCACAAGATCCGCATCGATCTGCCGCAGGCCAATCCGAACGTGCAGGACACGACGCCTCCCGATCCGATCGACCTCGCCGTCAGGGAGAATGGCGACTTGTTCTGGAACGATGAGCCGATCAACGAGGCAATGCTGTCGGCACAGTTGCGCGTGGCCGCTCAGAAGAATCCGCAGCCGGAGCTGCAGATTCGCGCGGAAAAAACCACGCAGTACCAGCTGATTGCCACGGTGATGGCGAATGCCAAGAGTTCTGGCATGGTCAAGATCGGATTCATCACGGCTCAGGAAGGTCGCTAGCCGCGCAACCGATCTTGCGGCCCGCAGCAACCCGGACGGCGTCGCACAAGCGACGCCGTTTTTCGTTGCCGGTACGCCACGCCTGAGGTCATGCACCGGGATCGGACTCTGACTTTCCTGCACCCTCGCCAATCGCCAATCTGCTGCCGGATCATGCGGACCACGTGCGCCGACCAGATGGCGGAGATCAGGCGTGGCGCGCCAGAATCGCCAGATACGCCTTGACGGTCGCATCCAGGCCGGCATAGATCGCCTCGGCGAACAGTGCGTGACCAATCGACACCTCGTCGATATGTGGCACAGCGCCCAGCAGCGCGGCAAGATTCTGCTGACTCAGATCATGCCCTGCATTGATGCCGAGTCCGGCGGCACGCGCGTGTTCGGCGGTGACCCGGCAAGCCTCGAGCTCGCGGGAGCAATCGCCGCGCGCATGTGCCTCGGCGAACGGCCCGGTGTAGATCTCGATACGGTGGGCGCCGAAATCGGCCAGTGCACCGACATTCGGCATACCGGCGTCGACGAACACGCTGACCCTGCAGCCCTCGCTGCGGAACGCGGCGATCTGCTCGCGCAGCGGCGCCGCGTCGCCAACGACATCAAAGCCGTGATCGGACGTGATCTGGCCATCGCCGTCCGGCACCAGCGTAACCTGGGCGGGATGGGTGCGACGTACCAGTTCGAGCAGACCCGGATATGACCCGCGCGGTGCCGCGACCGGGTTGCCCTCGATGTTGTACTCGGCGTTACCGAGTACGGCCGCAATGGGCACGATATCGTCGACGCGGATGTGCCTCTGATCCGGACGCGGATGAACGGTGATGCCATGGCAACCGGCAGCGAGTGCCGCCAGCGCCGCGCGCACCGGGTCGGGAAACGCGCCGCCGCGCGAGTTGCGCAGTACCGCGATCTTGTTGATGTTGACGCTCAGCAGGGTCATGCAAACGGTCCGCGCAGCAGCGTCCAGACTAACGGAATCGACGCCACCGATGTACCTGCGCCGGGCAACGCCGGCGACGCAAGCTCAACGACAGGCTTCGCTGCTCTCCCGCCACACCACCGGATCCCAGTACGCCCCATCGCGCCACTCGTTGCGCTGGTCCTCGTTGACCCTCGCGGCGACGTGATAGGTCGTGTTCGGCGTCACCGTCACGGTCAGCGTCTTGTAGCGTTTCGGACCGGCATTGCGCTGGCGGTCGTTGATGCTGAGGTAGCGGTTCTCGATCGCTTCACCAATCTCGAGCACATGCACACCGACTGGCACACGAAAGGATGTCTGCCCGGTGACGCCCGGCGAGCGTCCATCGATCTGATTCAGTGTTGCCTCATGCAAACCGTCCTGGCGCGGCGCGACGTCGAAGATGCTGATACGTCCGCACCCGGCCGTGCTGCCCGGGCCGAGCGCAACCGTGTCCGCGGCGGCGACCGCCGTGCCGTCGCCGACGACCAGACGCATGGCAGGTATCCATGTCGAGGCAACCGTTCCCTCGACGCGGACGGGACGCCCATCACGCTGGAGATCGAGCACCAGCGTCGTCGCGTCGTCGAGTGCGCCGACCTGCTGGCGAAGCGCCACAGCCGCCGCCGAGCTGCCGTTGCCATCGGCGCCGAGTCCGGCCAGTGACACACCATTGACCGCCACGATCAGATCGCCGGAGCGCACGCCGATGCGCTCGGCACTGCCACCCGGCGTCGTCCCGAGCACACGCAGACCGTCTCGCGAACGCTCGGCTCCGGCACTGTCGACGAGCACACCGAGGCTGCCCACCCGTTGGCGCGGCTCGTCGATGGCCATTGCAATCTGATCGGTCGGGGCGTTGCCGAAAGCGCCCGTCTGCACCATTTCCAGCAGCAGCACACGCAGGCTCTCGCGCAGTCGCTGCTCGGGCCCGCTCACTGCGGCGCTGCCGGCATGCCCGGCCAGGGTGCTGACGCCGGTCACCACCGTGTCGCCACTCGCATGCAGCGCACCCGGCGCCAGAAACGCCAGAACAAGCGCCGCGCCTTTCCACTTTCCGATCGTATGCTTCATCTCGTTTGCTCCAGTTTTCTGCCGGGTCAGATTCGGACCACAGCCTGTACCTTCGTGCTGCTGCTCTCGAGCAGCTGCTGCAGGGCATCACCGCGCTGTTTCCACAGCGTCAGCAACTCGTCATTGCGCGCGCCTCGATCGTACGCCGCCTGCAGCTCTCCATCGATCAGCTGCAGGCGTGCCCGCAACAGCGGATCCGACGCGCTGCGCACTTCGGCACGCCACGCCTGTTCGAGTGTGTGCGAACGTTGCAGCCAGACCTCGACGCCTTCTGCCGACGACGGGCGCATCGCTGTCGGCACGATGACCACGGCGGCAAGCGCCGCTGCCGCCGCGCTACCGAGCCAGAGCATGCGCCGGCCGCCTCGCCGCTTCGCCGGTTGCGCCAGCGAGTGCTCGATGCGCGACCACAGCCGCACATCCGGCTCGAACTCGGGGAGTTGCGCCAGTCGCAAACGCGCGCTCAGCAAAGTTGCCGGGTCAATATCGTGCATCAGCCCACCTCGTCTCGCGATTGCAGCTCGTACGTTTCTCCGGCGAGCCGCTTCAACGCGCGCGCCAGGATCGACTTCGAATAACTCTCACTCTGGCCGAAACGCTCTGCCAGTTCCCTGTGCGTATACCCTTCAAGCTCGTGCAGCACGACGATCGCACGCGCCTGCGGCGGCAGCCGCTGCAACAGCACCCATGCATCGACGCCGAGTTCCGGCCCGACGTCCGTCGAAGCGGCATTCGCCAGCACATCCTCGGCGCTGCCACCGGTGAATCGCTGGTTCCTGCGCAGCGCATCGATCGTCGCGTTTGCCACCAGACGCTTGAGCCAGGCGCCGAATGGCGCATCTGCTCGGTAACCGGACAGCGCGTCGATCAGGCGCACGAAGACATCCTGGACGACATCCTCCGCGGCGCTCGGCTCGCCCAGTATGCGCAACGCGAGCGTGTAGCACGAACGCGCATACAGCACGTAAATGCTTTCGAGCGCCCGGATGTCGCCGCGTCGAACACGTTCGAGCGTCACGTCATCCAGCGCCTGGCCGAAACCGGCATTCACACGCAGGGGATTTCCATCGGCAGCCACGTTCCTCAGGACGCGCGACGCCGCGCAATCGTCGCAAACCATCCGATTCAGCGTGCGCTGCGTACCAGACGCGCTTCGCGCACGTTCGACAGCGCCACCGGTACCTGCGCATTGCCGCCGGCGGTGCGGATGTCGAGCAGCACGCGTCCCTCGCCGACGCCGTTGATGCGCCCCTCGACGAGCTTGCCCCCGGTAGTCAGAAGACGCACGCGCCGCCCGCGATACTGCCCGAGCGAGGAGGCCGCCACGACATCGTAATCGAGCGCCGCAGCGTCCGCCGTCTGCAGGCGATCGATGACGCCGGGGCGCCAGACCAGTGCCAGGGTCGAATCCTTCGGAGGTTCCGGAGCGCTTGCGCCGAGCTCTCGTGACGGATTGCGCGGATCGACCGCAGACTCGCGCTGTGCGTTCTGTTCCTCAGCCACGGGCGCAGGGTCCGGTGCATCGGCAATTGCCGCGATCGCCTCCACGACAGCAGGCACCGGTGCCGCCGTCGACACGCTCTGCGCGGCAGCCGCCACCGCCGGCGCAGGGACGAGGCTCACCTCGGCGTCCGCTGCGGCCATCGGCAGATCCGGCTGTGCCGGGATGTTCCCGGCCACCGAAACGGGCACCTCGCCCGGTGCCGCGTCCGGTACAGCAGCACCCCGCGTCAACGGCGGCGCCAGCTCGACCGCGGAAAAGCCCAGCTGCAACATGACCGGAGGATCGTCATCGTGGCGCATGGTCACGTTGAGACTGCGCAAGGTGGTGGCGCGCGGCTCGGTACCGATGCGTGAAGGCATCCACGCCGCATCGGGAATGGCACTGAGGCGCAACTCGCCGCCATTCGAGACGAGCCCGCGGTAAAGATCGCGTACACCGGCCGCCGCGCGGATCCCGCGCCGGGCGAATTCTTCTTCAACGGCCACCAGATGGCGATCGATGAACTGCGCGGGCGGGATACCGAGTTGCTGCGCGCAATAGCCGGTGCGCCGGGCCAGATAGCCCGAGTCGATGTAGCCGAACTCGACGCGCGCAACCCGCAGCGCCGCGCGCGCTGCCGGCTCGTGCCATGCCGCCGTGGCGAAGCCTGAAAGCACGATCTGCATGCGGATCTCGGCAAACGCTGGACTCGAGCCGGCATAGGCCACGTCGAGTGCAGCACGGGCCGCATCATGACGCAGCTCGATGCGATCACGACGGTCGCCCTCGAGCACGCCCATGCGTTGCCGATCGGCGGCCTCTATGGGATCGCCGCAACCGGCGGATTCGAACAACACGTCGCCGCCGGGCTGCAGAAATCGCGAGACGAGTGCGTCGTCGCTGCCATCCGCGCCGGCGAGGCCGACCATCTCGATCCGCGTCAATGCAGGCAGCGTGATGGCGCCCCGTGCGCGGTCCAACAGCAACCACCAGAAACCGGGACCATGGATGCGGGCCTCGCGAGCGCGCAGCGCACCTTGCCAGAGTCCACGCGTCACACGCACCTGCGGAGCGTCGAGGCGCACACCGCCGTCCCACGTGAACCCGGCTTCGGCATAGTCCAGCGTCGCCACCGGCGCCAGCATCGCAACGAACGCGCGGGCCTGCGCGCGCGCAGCCAACTCGAACGCAAGCCAGAGCGCGGCCAGCGCCAAACCAAGCGCAAGCAAAACGTTGCGCGATCGTCTGGTCATGCGCGCTCCGGTCGGCCTGCGAGAGCCGACGCTATCCATGTAACCCCGACGATAGCCCGATTGCCGATTGCCGGCAACGCGTGCCGTGCGCGTCGTCACACACTGCGCGACCGCGATTGACCCTGACGCATACCGTGCTGGAGTCCGCGCTCAGCCCGTCGGCGGCGAACCGGCGAGTTCGCCCACGGGATCCTGATCGAGCGCCAGATGATTGGCCAGCAGTGCGACCTGGGTGCGGTTGCCGACGCCGAGTTTGCGCATGATCGCGGTCATGTGCGCCTTCACGGTCGCTTCGGAGACATTCAGTTCGTAGGCGATCTGCTTGTTGAGCAGGCCCTCGGAGATCATAGAAAGGACGCGGAACTGCTGGGGCGTCAGCTCGGCGATTCGCGTCGCGATTTGCGCCTCGCTGGCCGGCAATGCACTGTCGATGCTGCCGGCACTCTCGGGCAGCCAGACATCGCCGTCGAGGACGCCGAGAACGGCACCGACGATGACGTCGATCGACACCGACTTCGGAATGTGGCCGGATGCACCGTGTGCGATCGCGCGGCGCATGACCGCGCTTTCCTCATGTGCGGAAACGACGATGATCGGCAAACCGGGATAGCGCCCGCGAATGTAGGCGAGCGTGGAAAATCCGCGCGCCCCGGGCATGTGCAGGTCAAGCAGGAGCAGGTCCGCTTCGGGATGTGCATCGATCAGTCCCTGTACCGACGCCACGCTGTCGGCTTCGTGCAGCGCCGCGTCGGGCATCGCTCGCAGCACCGCGCGTCGCAGCGCGTCGCGGAACAACGGGTGATCGTCGGCGATCAGGACTTCGCGCATTGATCGGCAATCAGGAGTCGGCAATCGGCAATCGGGAAACGGGGCGAGGCGCAAACGCGAACGCACGCCGGAGCCGAGCCCGGGTTACCCGATATGGCTTTCCCGACTCCCGACATCACTTGCGAATCAACCGCTCACTGACCAGGCTCGAGACCACCGACTGGTCGGCAAGGGTCGAGGTGTCACCGAGTGCTTCAGGCTGGTTTTCAGCGATCTTGCGCAGGATGCGGCGCATGATCTTGCCCGAGCGTGTCTTCGGCAATCCCGGCGCCCATTGCAGATGATCCGGTGTCGCGATCGGGCCGATTTCCTTGCGCACCCAGGCGACCAGTTCGGCGCGCAGTGCATCGCTCGGCTCGATGCCGAGCTTGAGTGTCACGTAGGCGTAGATACCCTGGCCCTTGATGTCGTGCGGACAGCCGACCACGGCGGCTTCGGCGACGTGCGGATGCGCGACCAGTGCGCTTTCCACTTCGGCGGTGCCGAGGCGATGCCCGGAAACATTGATGACGTCGTCGACGCGCCCGGTGATCCAGTAGTAGCCATCGCTGTCGCGACGCGCGCCGTCGCCGGTGAAATAGCTGCCCGGGTAGGTCCTGAAGTAGGTGTCGACGAAGCGCTGGTGGTCACCGTAGACGCTGCGCATCTGGCCCGGCCACGAATCGGTCAGCACCAGATTGCCTTCGGCCGCGCCATCGAGCACGGCGCCGTTGGCATCGACGATCGCCGGCTTGATGCCGAAGAACGGCAGCGTCGCCGAACCGGGCTTGAGGTCGGTTGCGCCCGGCAGCGGTGCAATCAGGATGCCGCCGGTCTCCGTTTGCCACCACGTGTCGACGATCGGGCAGCGACTGTCGCCGACGACGCGGTAATACCATTCCCAGGCCTCGGGATTGATCGGCTCGCCGACCGAGCCGAGCAAACGCAAGCTGGCGCGTGACGTCTTGCGTACCGGCTCCTCGCCTTCGCGCATGAGTGCGCGGATTGCGGTCGGCGCGGTGTAGAACAGCGTGACCTTGTGTTTGTCGATGACCTGCCAGAAGCGCGATGCATCAGGGAAATTCGGTACACCCTCGAACATCAGCGTGGTCGCGCCATTGGCGAGCGGGCCGTATACAAGGTAGCTGTGGCCGGTCACCCAGCCGATGTCGGCCGTGCACCAGTAGACATCGTCTTCGCGCAGATCGAAGACCATCTCGTGGGTGAAGCTGGCATGCACGAGATAGCCGCCGGTCGTGTGCAGTACGCCCTTCGGTGCGCCGGTTGACCCGGAGGTGTAGAGAATGAAAAGTGGATGCTCGGCGCCGCAGGCGACAGGCTCGTGCGCGGCCGACTGGCCTTCGATCAGCGCGTGCCACCAGCGGTCGCGCGGCGTCTGCATGTCGACCGCGCCATCCGTGCGACGTACCACCAGTACGGTTTCGACGCTGTTGGTGTTCGGTCGCGTGAGCGCCTCGTCGACGTTGGCCTTGAGCGGAACCCGCTTGGTGCCGCGCAGGCCCTCGTCGGCGGTGATGACGAGCTTGCACTGGCTGTCGGCAATGCGGCTGGCCAGCGAGTCGGGCGAAAAACCGGCAAACACGATCGTGTGCACGGCGCCGATACGCGTGCACGCGAGCATCGCTACCGCCGCTTCCGGAATCATCGGCAGATAGATCGCGATGCGATCGCCTTTGCGCACACCGAGATGGGTCAGCAGATTGGCCGCCCGACACACCTCGGCGTGCAGTTCGCGGTAGCTGATGCGGCGTGATTCGGAGGGATCGTCGCCTTCCCAGATGATCGCGGTCTTGTCACCGCGCGAGGCAAGGTGGCGGTCGAGGCAATTGGCCGACACGTTGAGCTCACCGTCGGCATACCAGCGGATATGCAGGTCGTTCGCATCGAACGAAACATCTTTCACTTCCGTGTAGGGCGTGATCCAGTCGAGGCGCCGCCCGATGTCGCCCCAGAACGCGATCGGATCGGCGATCGACGCCGCGTACATCGCCTCATAGCCGCGCTTGTCGATGCGCGCGCCCGCGGCGATTGCTGCGGGAACGGGATAGACGACTGCCATGCGGAACTCCTGTTACGGAACGATTTCGCTCTCGATGATGACACGCGCGCCCGACGCTGCCGCCCGCCTACGACTTTGGTCGATGCGAGACCAAAGGCGAATAGGCGCGTCCTGAACGCACGCGCATCCTCGCCTGGCCAACATCCGGGAGGGTTCGCATGGCCATTTTCAAGAAAAACATGAAACGCAAGCTGCTCGCAATCGCCTGTCTTCTCGTGTTGCCGGGTGCGGTCGCTGCGCAGACGCCGCGCGAAGCGCAGCTCGAGCAGCGCGTCACCGAGCTCGAACGCCAGC
This sequence comes from Lysobacterales bacterium, assembly GCA_038259445.1. Lineage (GTDB taxonomy): Bacteria > Pseudomonadota > Gammaproteobacteria > Xanthomonadales > Rhodanobacteraceae > Dokdonella. The sequence goes on from JBBSOU010000029.1 coordinate 13,369, forward strand.
TGACCGAGCTGATGGGCGAGATCAAGGCACAACGAGCGGCACCTGCGGTGGCAACGGCGCCTGCGCCTGCTGCCGTGCCCGCCGGAAAACTGCCTATCCAGGTCGTCTCGCTGACCCCGGGTTCGCCGGCCGGAACCACCCTTCGCTACGGCGGCTTCATCAAGGCCGACTTCATGGCGACCAAGGCGCATGACGGCCAGCTTGCCGACAATGCCGCGGGTCGCATCCTCTACGTACCGAGCCAGACCCCGGTGGGTGGCAGGGCGTCGGATATCGATTATGACGCGCACGCGAAGTTCTCGCGCTTCGCCATCGGCATCGACACCGTGACCGAATCCGGCGACAAGGGCGGAGCGTTCGTCGAGATGGATTTCTTCGGCAATGCGCTCGGCACGCAGGTTGCGACCAACACCTATGGCGTCACCTTGCGTCACGCCTATGCCTACTGGAACGGCTGGCTGGCCGGCCAGACCTGGTCGAACTTCATGGATGTCGGCGCATTGCCGGACACGGTCGATTTCATCGGCCCGACCGACGGCGTGATCTTCGTGCGCCAGGCGCAGGTCCGCTATACCACCGGCGCATTTTCGCTGGCACTCGAGAACCCGGAAACGACCTACATACAGAACGGTGGCGGCCCGGTGACCGCGTCCGATCGCGGCGCACTGCCCGACCTCACCGCGCGCTATGGCTGGAAGGGTGACTGGGGCACATTCGGCGTCGGCGGCTTGCTGCGCAGCCTCAAGGCCGAACGCGCCGGCAGCGGCACGGTCAGCGCGATCGACGACAACCAGATGGCTGGCGCATTCACGGTTGGCGGCAAATGGGTGCTCGGCAAGAACGACGACCTGCGCTATCAGGTCACCGCCGGCAACGGCTTCAGCCGCTACATCGGCCTAGGCATCACGGCCGATACGGCGGTCGAGGCGAACGGTGACCTCGATGCACTTGGCGGTGTCGCCGGATATCTCGGCTGGCGCCACGCGTGGTCGCCGAAGATGCGCTCGAACCTCGTCTACGCACGCAGCCAATACGACAACCCGGTGTCCCTGACCGGAGGCGGCGTGACCGAGTCGGTGCAGAGCATTCGCGCCAACGTCTTCTACTCGCCGTTTCCGAAGGTCGATGTCGGTGCCGAGTTGATGGTCAGCGAACGCGAGCTCGAGAGCGGTGTCGACGGCAGGCTCACGCGCCTGCAGTTCACCACCAAGTACTCATTCTAGGAAGGGGGAATTCCAATGGCATCCGTACCCGCAGCGAATCCAGCGCTCAGCAAAGGCCACAAGAAAGTCATCTTCGCCTCGAGCCTCGGCACCGTGTTCGAGTGGTATGACTTCTATCTCTACGGTTCGCTCGCCGCGATCATCGCCAAGCAGTTCTTCTCGGCGCTCGATCCGACCAGCGGCTTCATCTTCGCCCTGCTAGCGTTCGCCGCCGGTTTTGCGGTGCGGCCGTTCGGCGCGCTCGTGTTCGGTCGCATCGGCGACATGATCGGTCGAAAGTACACGTTCCTCGTCACCATCGTGATCATGGGCGTGTCGACGTTCCTGGTCGGCATCCTGCCGAGCTACACGACCATCGGCATCGCCGCACCGATCATCCTGATCGGACTGCGCATGCTGCAGGGTCTTGCGCTCGGCGGCGAGTACGGCGGCGCGGCAACCTACGTCGCCGAACACGCGCCGATGGGCAAGCGCGGCCTGTACACGAGCTTCATCCAGACCACCGCGACGCTCGGCCTGTTCCTGTCGCTGCTGGTCATCCTCGGCTGTCGTTTCGCGCTTGGCAACGAGGCGTTTGAAGCCTGGGGCTGGCGCATCCCGTTTCTGCTCTCGGTGATCCTGCTCGGCATTTCGGTTTGGATCCGCCTGCAGCTCAGTGAGTCGCCGCTGTTTCAGGAAATGAAGGCGCAAGGCAAGACCTCGAAGGCGCCCCTGACCGAGAGCTTCCTGTCGGCGAATGGCAAGATCGCCCTGCTCGCCCTGCTCGGTGCAACTGCCGGACAGGCCGTGGTCTGGTACGCCGGCCAGTTCTATGCGCTGTTCTTCCTGACCCAGACGCTCAAGGTCGACGGCACCACGGCCAACCTGCTGGTGGCCGGCTCGCTGATCATCGGCACCCCGTTCTTCATCTTCTTCGGCTGGCTGTCCGACAAGGTGGGTCGCAAGCCGATCATCATGGCCGGTTGCCTGATCGCCGCGCTGACGTTCTTCCCGATCTTCAAGGCGCTCACGCACTACGCCAATCCGGCGATGGAGCAGGCCGTGACCACGAGTCCGGTGGTTGTCGTCGCCGACCCCGAGACCTGCAACTTCCAGTTCGATCCGGTCGGCAAGAAGGTGTTCAAGAGCAGTTGCGACATCGCCAAGTCGGCACTGGCCCGCGCCGGCGTCACGTACTCGAACGAAGCTGCGCCGGCGGGAACCGTTGCGGTGGTCAAGGTCGGTACAGTCAGCGTGCCGTCCTTTGAAGGCAGCACGGCGGATGACGCCACCTTCAAGACCGGCACCGCGGCATTCGCCGGTGCGCTCAAGGCAAGCCTGACCACGGCCGGTTACCCGGAAAAGGCGGCACCCGAAGGAATCAACAAACCGATGGTGCTGCTGTTGCTGACGATCCTGGTCATCTACGTGACCATGGTTTACGGACCGATCGCGGCGTGGCTGGTGGAACTGTTCCCGACACGCATCCGCTACACGTCGATGTCGCTGCCCTACCACATCGGCAACGGCTGGTTCGGTGGCTTCCTGCCGACCATCGCGTTCGCTCTCGTGGTCGCCAGCGGCAACATCTACCAGGGTCTGTGGTACCCGATCATCATCGCTTCCATGACGCTGGTGATCGGCACGCTGTTCCTGCCGGAAACCAAGGACGTCGACATTTCCAAGTAATCGACATCGCAGCAATGAAAAAGGCCGGGCAAATGCCCGGCCTTTTTTTGTATTGCTGGCGATGACGTCAGGCTCGTCGAATCAGTCCGATCAGCACCAGCAGGATCACCGCACCGATCAGCGCATGGATGATCGCACCAACGATTCCGGCACCGAGATTGACGTTGAGCTGCGGCAGCAACCAGCCGGCCAGGAACGCACCGACAATGCCGATGACGATGTTGCCGAGCACGCCGAATCCGAAGCCGCGCACAATCAGGCCGGCAAGCCATCCCGCGATACCGCCCACCAACAACCACACAATCAACGTTTCTGCACTCATTTGAACAGGCTCCCCAGTGGATGCCGCAAAACACGGCGGGGGCAAGTGTGCACAGGGTTTCCTGTATGAACGGCTAGCGGTCGGTCGGGGTGGTCGAAGCGACCTTGACTTGACGCTGCTGTGTCGCCTGCGCCTTGGCGCGTTCGCGCAAGACCGCCAGCACTTCGGGCTGCAGCATCGCCGTCTCGGGGCGCATGTTGGAAGAGACCCGATCCGCAGCGATCGACATGACGACACCGAAGAGGCCGATGAATCCGAGCATCAGGGCGATCCCGAGCAAGCCCGGGCTGCGCGTCATGAAGGCCGTGAGGAATCCACCCACGGTGAACGCAATCATGATCCAGCGAGTCATCGCGACCCTCCCAGGCCGTTGTTCGCGAACATCCCTTTGGACGCTCGCACAATCGTCGTCACGCTAACAGAAACCTGCGCAACCCCGGCTGACCGTTGATCGGCGGTTCACTGCCGACGGCACGTGAATGACCGGTTCGGCGACTCTCGACGTGGCCACGGGCTTCACGCAGACTGTTCGCATGGACACGATCTCCGAATGGGCGCTGGCTGCCGGACTGGCCTGGGCGAGCGGTTTTCGCCTGTATGCGGCGGTCTTCATCGTCGGCATGCTCGGTCGCCACGACATCGTCGACCTGCCCTCGGCACTGGCGGTGGTCGAACATCCGTGGGTGCTCGGCGCCTCCGGCGTGATGCTCGTCGGCGAGTTCCTCGCCGACAAGGTGCCGGCATTTGACTCGCTGTGGGACGCCCTGAACACCTTCGTGCGCATTCCGGCCGGAGCGCTCCTCGCCTGGGGCGCCATGGGCGACTCAACGCCGGCAGCACAGTTCAGCGCGGCCCTGCTCGGCGGCTTCATCAGCAGCGGCACGCACCTGTTCAAGAGTGGCGGTCGCGCGCTGATCAACGGCTCGCCGGAACCCGTATCCAACTGGACCGCCAGCTTCAGCGAAGACGGTTTGCTGCTGCTCGGACTGTGGCTCGCGATCGAGCATCCTTGGGTGTTCCTCGGCTTGCTCGTCATCTTCCTCGCGACCGTGATCTGGCTGCTGCCGAAACTGTTCCGCCTGTTTGCGCGCATTCTGCAGCGGCTGCGCGGTCGACGTGGCGACACCGCGATAGCCCGATTCGAGGCCGGCGACTGAAGGCCAGCTTGCGGCATCGCAGCGCGCTGCCATCGACAACCATTCGGTATCGCTCGCGACGTTCTGAGAGATCGCGCCGAGGAGCGAACTCGACCCGTTCGCGCGTCGTGCATGCGGCCACCGCCATAGCTCGGCGCGCGCGATTGCCGACAGGGCACGTTGACGATACGTGGCGGCAGCGTGGGAGCGAATGGCGACCTTATCGTCGCGGTGGCCGCCGGCATCGTCGGCCAACAGCCAGGGTGCGCGATCGCGATCATCGACGGCTTCGCTGGCCGTGAAGCGCGGTCAGCCGTACTGCACACCACCTGCTGCAGGGTGGTCGCGCCCGATGCAGCCGTTTCGGTCTGCGGCATCTGTCGCATAAGCGATGGCGCGGTGCATGAAGCAGGCGCCGGCATGACCGCGGTCGATGCCGATGTTGCGCGGCGCGCAGTGATCGCGCTCGTGCGTCGCGTTGCCTGTCGTGTCGGCTCGTGCAGGCGCAGCGTCGTTGGACTGTCCTGCCCGGAGCGTGTCGTGCGTTGCTCCATGCTTCTGCCTGCCGTCGGGCTGTTGCTCGCGATCGGATTCGCCCGCGCGCAAACCCCTGCGATCATGCCGGGAGCAGATCACGACGCGGCGCTCGCCTAGCGCCTTGGCGCCGACGACTACGGCATGCGCAAGCATGTGCTCGTGGTACTCAGGACCGGCCCAACACGACGCCCGCCGGTGCCGGGAATGCGGGTCAACGAGACTCACGCCGAAATCGCCGGGAATTCGCCGTAGTCAGTCGTGGTCTGGCTGGGCGTAGGTCGCCAGTCGCTGCTCGAGGGTTCCCGTGTGCAACTCGAACAGATGATTGTCGAAATCGTGAAAATAGAGCGAGCGGCCCTCTCCGACGACGCGTTCGCGTCCGGCCCTGATGTCGACTCCGGTTGCTCTCAGCCGCGCCTCGTACGCGGGCAACTCGTGCTCGCCAACCGCGAACGCGACATGCTGATAGCTGCGTTGCGTCGGCGGCTCGCCCTGCATCGCGGCAATCCAGACCCCACCGAGCACGAAGAACTTCTCGCGCGAAAGGGAATGATTCCCGTCGGCGCTATCGTAGACCTCACGCGCGCCGAGTCCCTCGCAAAGGAACGTCGACATGCGTTCGAGGTCGCGAACGATGAAGGTGATGTGGCTGATGCCTTGCATCAACGGGCATCCTGTCGAGGAAGAAGACCATTGCCGAAGCTCGATCCACAGTCGTTCATGATCGCAGCGGCTCGCGCAATGCGTTGTCCATTTGCATGCCCTGTGTTGTCGTCATGGACACGCGTCTGGACACCCGCTGGTCGCGCTGCAACCAGAGCTGGCAACGAGAGATTCGTGCGTCGATACGCGCGCTGCACGATCGCCATCAGGCACCGGCTTCCGATCGCTTCGCCTCGGCCTCGCGAATAAACGCTTCGGTACGCTCACGTCGACCTTCCTCGACCGTATCGAGGCGCGCGTAGATCGACAACGCCAACTGCGCCAGCCGGATCGCGTCGTCGGTGTCGCCGAGCAGCAACGCGATACGCGCTGCCGTGAAATGTACGTGACCGAGCGTCTGGTTGTTCGGATCGAACGCGCGCGGCGCGTTCGCGAGCGCCGTGTCGATCGCCGCGCGTGCATCCTCGGCACGCCCGACCGAAGCGTAGACGAGCGCCAGATTGGACAATGAAGTGACCGACATCGGATGCTCGGCACCGAACAGCTCGCGGCGAATCGCGATCGAGCGTTCGAGAAGCGGCACTGCCTCGCCATTGCGGCCCATGTCGCGCAAGGCGGCGGCGTGATTGTTGAGGTTGATGGCGATATCGGGGTGACGCGTGGACAGCACGCCTTCGAGTTCGCGGCGTGACACGACGTAGGCATCCGAGGAAGCCTGCAACTCGCCGAGTCCATGCAGGGCAAAGGCGAGGTTGGAGCGGAATACCGCGCGCTCCTTCGGCGGCAGTTCGACCGAGCTCGCGGAGATCGCCAGCGCGCGCTCGAACAGCGGTCGTGATTCGGCATAGCGGCCAAGCTCGTTGAGCAAGGTGCCATAGTCGTTGAGGATGACCGCCAGTGTCTCGGGCGCGTTGATCGGTTCGACCAGTGCGAGTGCGCGTTGCAGCCGTTGCTCGGCAACATCGTAGCGGCCGCGCGACCAGTCGAGCATGGCCAGCGAATCGAGTGTCTCGGCGAGTGCCTTGCCGCCCTGGTCACTGCGCAGTTGCTCGGCGCGCAGCAGTTGGGTCTCGGCTTCGTCGAGGCGCTCGAGTGAAAGGTACGCGCGTCCGATCGCGTGGCGTACGTCGGCCTCGAGCCGAGGCTGGTTGGCAAATTGCGTCGGGATGTCGCCGGCGGCGCGATCCAGCGCCTCGATCAGGGTCGGATTGCGCCCGCTGACGAATGGATCAGCGCGTTCAATCATGCTCAGCAGGAATCGGTTCGCGCGCTGCGCGCGCTCGGCCTCTTCACGCGCGACGCGTGCCTGCATCGCCGCGGTGCCGAGGCCGATCACGAGCGCGAGGACGGCGATCAGCGACGCGGCGACCGGCAGTCGGTTCCTGCGCACGAACTTGAGCGTGCGATAGCCGACACTCGGCGAGCGTGCCACGACCGGTCGGTTGTCCAGCCAGCGGGCGAGGTCATCGCCGAATGCGCGTGCCGACGCATAGCGACGTTCCGGTTCGGTCTCCAGCGCCTTGAGCACGATGCGGTCGAGGTCGCCGAGCAATCGGCGTCGCCATGCCGGCAGCGCGCGCGGCGACAGTGCAAGTGATGCGGCATCGACCCGAGCGCTTGGCCGCGTCGGCATCTCCGACGTCACGCGGCGGGCAAAATCGACCAGCGTCAGGCGGCCGCGCTCGAATGCGGCACGCCCGGCCAGCAGTTCGTACAGCACCAGGCCGAGGGTGTAGACGTCGCACGCTGTGGTCAGAGGCTTTCCGGCGAATTGTTCGGGGCTCGCGTAGTCCGGCGTCATCGGACCGGAGCCTGCCTGGGTGGCCGCGCCATGCGTTCGTCCATCGAGCGATTTGGCGATGCCGAAGTCGAGCAGTTTGACCGCGCCCTGCTCGGTCACGAGCACGTTGGCGGGCTTGATGTCACGATGGATGATCAGCGCGCGATGCGCGGCGTCTACCGCATCGATGACCTGCGCGAACAGACGCACGCGCGACTTCACGTCGAGTGCATGGCGGCGGCACCACGCATCGATGCGTTCTCCATCGACATATTCCATGACGACGTAAGGCTGGCCCTCGGCCGTGCTGCCGCCGTCGAGCACGCGTGCGATGTTCGGATGCTCGAGCCAGGCCAGGAACTGGCGCTCGGCCTCGGCGCGACGGATCGCGTCGGAGTCTCCCAGCGCGGATGCCATCACCTTGATCGCCACGCGCTGCTCGAAAGCGCCGTCGCGGCGCTCGGCCAGATAAACCTGACCCATGCCGCCGACGCCGATGCTCTCGATGAGCCGATACGGACCGAGCTCGCGTGATGCGAAATCCGGCACCACCGGTTCGAGGAATCCCTCGCTCGCGGAATGCGCGGCAAGCAGCGCCAGCGCACCATTGCGCAGCACCTCGTCATCACCAGCCTCGCGCTCGATGAAACCTGTTCGCTCGTCCGGCGCGCGCGCCAGCGCCGCCTCGAACAACGACAGCGCCAGCAATGCGTTCACGCCAACGCCTGGAACAGGAACGCGCGTGCCACTTCCCAGTCGCGCTGCGCGGTCGCTCGCGAGATGTCGAGCAGCTCGGCGATATCGCCCATCTCGAGTCCTGCGAAGTAGCGCAATTCGACGACCTTGACCTTGCGTGCGTCGTGCAACTCGAGTTGCGCCAGTGCCTGGTCGAGCGCGAGTGCATCGATGCCGAGATGGTCGCGATCATCGGCCAGCGCCGACAGCGTGATCTGCTCGCGCAGCAGCGGGCCACCGCGCTTGGCAGCATCGCGCTTGCGCGCATGGTCGACCAGCACCTGACGCATGCGCCGCGCGGCGGCGGCGAAGAACTGGCGGCGATCTTCCGGCGCCAGCGACGGGTCGTCGACCAGGCGCAGATACGCCTCGTGCACGAGTGCGGTCGGTGACAGCGTGTGGCCGGCGCGCTCAGCGGACAGATACCGGGCGGCCAGCGCGCGCAGTTCGGCGTAGACGAGCGGCATCAGTTCGGCATCCGCACGGCTTTCGCCGGCGGACAGTCGCTTCAACAGCAGCGTGATTGCGCCCGAATCCGACATGCCAGACCCTCATTGATGCAATGCATTGTAACGGCGTCGCACGTGCGGAAAAAAACTGGCCTTCAATCCAGCGTGAAGGCAGAGATCGCGTGCAGGGAATCGGCGCCCATCGGCGAGAACAGCCACGCCAGCACCGCGCAGTTGATCGACACGGTGATCCAGTAGACGGCAAGGAATCCGGTCTTGCGATTCTTGTGGCGCAGCACACGTTGCGCGACGGCGGCGCCTGGCCAGCCACCGACCAATGCAAGCAGGTGCAGGGTTTTCTCCTGCGTGCGCCAGCGATTCGTCCGCGCGGCGGCCTTGTCGAGGCCGTAGGCGAAGTAGGTCACCACGCTCATGGCGAGGTAGAGCGCGCAGACGACCAGCGGCATTCGCGCGCTCGCGGCGAGCCCAGCGATCAGCACGCCGAACGTGATGGCGAATGCGATCCCGCCATTGCCGGGTGGTGGCAGTGCATCACGTCGCTTCGCTGCGCCGACACGGCGCACCTCGAGCGCGCGCGGTCGTCCTTTTGCATCGCGCCCGATGGTGTAGGTGACCAGCTCGTCAAGCGCCGGACGCCGTTGGCCGTCGGCGAAGCCCCGGACGTGGACAAACGTGCTCGGACCATCGCCGTTGCGCGTGATGAAGCCGAAACCCTTGTCATCGTTCCACGTCGTGATCCGGCCTTGTTGGCGCATCGCCTTTCCAGAATCGTTCTGACGACGCCCATTCCAGCACGAAAACGTGCTCGGTCAACGCTCGGAATGCCCGGTCTCGAAGCCGTCACGGCGACTGAACAGGCCGGGTCGGATCAGGTCGATGAAGGCGCGAGCGTCACTGCCGAGGTGCTTGCCCTTGCGCAGCACGACGCCGTAGCTGCGTTGCGGAAAATACTGGCGCAGGTTGCGCACGCCCAGACGTGCGCGGTCGGCGTCGCCGATGCAGATGCCGGTCACGATCGAGATGCCGAGCCCCATCGCGACGTACTGCTTGATCACTTCCCAGCCGCCAACTTCGATGGCGACGTGGTACGGCACGTTGCGCTTCTGGAACACGAGGTCGACGAGGCGATAGGTGGTCAGGCGTTTCGGCGGCAGGATCAACCCGTACGGCGAAAGATCTTCGAGCGTGATCTCGGCCTTGTGTGCAAGTGCATGGTCGGGCGGCGTGATCAGCAGCGGATCGAAGTGATACAGCGGCTCGTAGGACAGGTCATTGGGCACGTCCAGCATCGAACCGACCGCGAAATCGACCTCGTCGGAGCGCAGCAGCGCGAGTCCGTCGGTGCCGGTCACATTGTTGAGATTCAGATGCACGTCGGGATGGCGCGCGCGGAATGCGGCGACCATGTCCGGCAGCAGGTACTGGATCGTGGCGTTGCCGCAGGCAATGTCGAGCGTTGGCGGACCGGCCGCGTCGGTACGGCTGCGGAACTGCTCGTCGAGTGCTTCGAGCCCTTCGACCAGCGGTCGTGCCAGTTCGTACAAGGCCTGGCCCTGCGTGGTCAGGGTCACCCGGCGACGTCTGCGCTCGATCAGGATCGCGCCGAGCTCCTTTTCGAGCGCGCCGAGCTGCAGGCTGATCGACGGCTGCGACAGGAACAGCGCGTCGGCAGCGCGCGACAACGTGCCGAGCTTGACCGTGTAGCAGAACGCGCGCAGCTGCTTGAGCCGGTTGCCCTTGTAGTAGAAGCGCGGCGAACTCCCGTCGCGTTTCGAGGCATTCGTGCCTTTCGCTCGGCGCCCGGACGGCGCAGTGGCCTGCAAGTCGGTCGGCATGCTCATCGATATCAATGGTTTGCAGAGATATTAACAGAGTCAATGTGTTGCATTGAAACATTTGCTTTGTCAAAACTAACGCTTCCGGATTAGGCTGCACGCCGCTTCCGGGGAACCGAGCATGTCCACAGCCACCTCCACCGTCGATCTGCCTGCTGGCGTCGCGCTCAACGCGCCGGCGCACCCGCGCGCGCCCTCCGCGCCGGCACTCGGCTTCGTCGCCGACCTGCACCGCCGCTTCGAGGCGCGCCGCCGTGCGCTGCTCGCCGCGCGGGTTGAACGGCAGGCACAGTTCGACGCCGGCGCAAAACCGGACTTCCTCGCCGAGACCGCGCCTATCCGCGCCGGCGACTGGCGCGTTGCACCGATCCCGGCCGTGCTGCAGGACCGTCGCGTCGAGATCACCGGGCCGGTCGATCGCAAGATGATCATCAACGCGCTGAACTCCGGTGCGCGCGTGTTCATGGCCGACTTCGAGGATTCGACCTCGCCGACCTGGGACAACCTCGTCGACGGCCAGACCAACCTGTCGGATGCGATTGCCGGCACGATCGACTTCATCTCGCCGGAAGGCAAGAAGTATACCTTGTCGTCTACTCCCGCCGTGCTCATGGTGCGCCCGCGCGGCTGGCATCTCGATGAAAAGCACGTGCTTATCGACGGCCAGCCGGTTTCCGGTTCCTTGTTCGATGCCGGCGACTTTGTCTTCAGCAACGCGGCGACATTGAACGCAAACGGGCGCGGACCGTTCCTGTACCTGCCGAAGCTGCAGAGTCATCACGAAGCGGCACTCTGGGAAGACGTGCTCGCGCACGCCGAGCACGTGCTCGGGCTGGAGCCTGGCACCATCAAGGTGACGATCCTGATCGAGACCCTGCCGGCCGCTTTCGAGATGGACGAGATCCTCCATGCCCTGCGCATGCGCATCGTCGGGCTCAACTGTGGGCGCTGGGACTACATCTTTTCCTACATCAAGACCTTTCGCGCGCAACCCGATCACGTGTTGCCCGAGCGTGCCCAGGTCAGCATGACGGTCGGTTTTCTCAAGGCCTACAGCGAGCTTCTGATCAAGACCTGCCACCGCCGCGGTGCGCTGGCGATGGGCGGCATGGCCGCGCAGATTCCGATCAACAACGACACCGCGGCGAACGACGCGGCAATGGCGCGCGTGCGCGCCGACAAGCAGCGCGAGGCGAACGCCGGCCATGACGGCACCTGGGTCGCGCATCCGGGTCTGATCGGCATTGCGCTGGCCGAGTTCGACCCGGTCATGCCTGGACCCAACCAGCTCGATCGCCTGCGCGAGGACGTCGCCGTCAGCGCGCAGGATCTGATTGCCACGCCGGCCGGCACCATCAGCCGCAGCGGGTTCGAGAACAACATCGACGTCTGCGTGCGCTATCTCGCCGCGTGGCTCGACGGGCTCGGTTGCGTGCCGATCCACCACCTCATGGAAGACGCAGCGACAGCCGAGATTTCGCGCGCGCAGCTGTGGCAATGGCTGCATCACGGCAGGCTCGCGCTCGATGACGGCACGCCGATCGATGCATCGCTGTTCGACGCGGCACTGGCTGGCTGCGTCGCGCGATTGCCGTCGAGCGGTCTGCCTGGACAGGCGCGTATCGCCGAAGCGACCGCGATGCTCGGCGAGCTCACGCATGACGACGTGCTGGCCGAGTTCCTGACCTTGCCGGCCTATGTCCGACTGCCCTGAGGCGAAGCGCCGAAACCCCTTGTTCCCCCATCAACCCGCGATCCACCCAGGAGCCATTTCATGAGCAACACCACGATGCCGAGCGCCGAACAACTGAAGCTCGAATGGGCCAATGACGCGCGCTGGGCCGGCATCAAGCGCAACTACACCGCCGAGGATGTCGTGCGCCTGCGCGGCACCGTGCATGTCGAGCACTCGCTGGCGCGCCTCGGTGCCGACAAGCTGTGGTCGTCGCTGCACAGGGAACCGTTCGTCAATGCACTCGGCGCGCTCACCGGCAACCAGGCCATGCAGCAGGTCAAGGCCGGGCTGAAGGCAATTTACCTGTCCGGCTGGCAGGTGGCGGCGGACGCCAACCTGGCCGGTCAGATGTATCCGGACCAATCGCTGTACCCGGCCGACTCGGTGCCGGCGGTGGTCAAGCGCATCAACAACACGCTGCTGCGCGCCGACCAGCTCAACCACGCCGAGGGCAACAACTCGGTCGACTACCTGCAGCCGATCGTGGCCGATGCCGAAGCCGGTTTCGGCGGCGTGCTCAATGCCTTCGAGCTGATGAAGGCGATGATCGAGGCCGGTGCCGCCGGCGTGCATTTCGAGGACCAGCTCGCGTCGGTCAAGAAGTGCGGACACATGGGTGGCAAGGTGCTCGTGCCGACCCGCGAAGCGGTCGAGAAGCTCAACGCCGCGCGCCTTGCCGCAGACGTGCTCGGCGTGCCAACGCTGATCGTGGCGCGGACCGATGCAGAAGCCGCCGACCTGCTGACCAGCGATGTCGATGCCAATGACCTGCCGTTCGCCACCGGTGAGCGCACGGTCGAAGGCTTCTACAAGACGCGCAACGGACTCGACCAGGCGATCAGCCGTGGCCTCGCCTATGCGCCCTATGCCGACCTGGTCTGGTGCGAAACGGGCAAGCCCGATCTCGAATTCGCGCGCAAGTTCGCCGAGGCGATCCACGCCAGATACCCTGGCAAGCTGCTCGCCTACAATTGCTCGCCGTCGTTCAACTGGAAGAAGAATCTCGACGACGCCACGATCGCGAAGTTCCAGAAGGAAATCGCCACCTACGGCTACAAGTTCCAGTTCATCACGCTGGCCGGCTTCCACGCGCTCAACTATTCGATGTTCAATCTCGCCTACGGCTACGCACGCAGCCAGATGAGCGCGTTCGTCGAACTGCAGGAAGCCGAGTTCGCGGCGGCCGATCGCGGCTTCACCGCGGTCAAGCACCAGCGCGAGGTCGGCACCGGCTATTTTGACCAGGTCACGCAGGCAATCCAGCAGGGCCAGTCCTCGACCACCGCGCTGAAAGGCTCGACAGAGGAAGAACAGTTCCACGGCGACACCAAGAGCGCCGCATGACCGCAAGCACCCCGCGCGCTGCGCGCACGGGTTGCGCATCGGGGGGTCGACGAAAGCACTCGTACCATATTATCCTCGGCCTGAAACCAGCCAGCCGGGAGATGCCATGATCAAGTTCCTGCTTTGCGCCGCGTTCATCGCCCTGCCCGGTTATTCGCAGGCGAATACCACGTCGCCGCCTCTTACCGACATCCGCACCCAGCAGCTCGAGATTCGCGAGCGGGTGCAAACGGCGAAAGGCCCATACAAGGACATGACGCCCGCAGAGCGTGCCGAGATCGTGCGTCGGCAGGACGAGTTGCTCGCCCTCATCGAGGGCAAGCAGTCGCTCGACGACCTCAACGATCCCGACAAGGTTGCCGCGTTCAATGCACTCGAGTGGATCAAGGCCAGGATCACCGATTCCGAGGATCAGCGCGTGATCTGTGAGCGCGCCCGTCCGGTCGGCAGCAATCGCGTCGAGCGGATTTGTGCAAGCGTCGCGGAACGCCGCGCCAATCAGGAGGCGGCGGAGATCGCACTGCGCAATCGACCCCTGTGTGGTGGAGAGGATTACTGTCCGAACGACTGAATCGGAAAATCCCGGATTCGGCGCCTGTCACGTGCAAGGATCGTTGAAATCCCAGGCAGCGCGGTGACGCCTGTGCAGGCGTGATCCGAGTGGCCCCAGGGGCTGCCAGAACGGCAAGGCCGGCACGGCAGAAACCGGGCGGTGCGCGAGCCGCCGGCAGCGGAATCTGGGGAGGGAGAGCCCGGATTCGGGGAAAAAACCGGACCTGACGTTCCGCTGCCGGCGCTGCGCAGGTACCGCGGGGACATGCGGCACCGGTCGAGAGCCGAAGCACTCGACCGGCGGTGAAGTTGCGCCACCGGTTGCCGGAGCGCGTGTGGCATAAGTCACGAACTGGCAAGATCAACTGCGTTGGCGCGCACGCCATGCGCTAAGATCAAGATTCGCCAGCGCGGCAAGAGGGGACGCAGTGAGCACGAGTCCATCGATCGGCAACGTGTCGCCCATTGGCGGACCGGCGGCTCGCGCCAAGCCGCCATTGCTGCCACGCGAGCTGTCCGAGCGCGAGCTTGCCCTGTTCATCACTGCCGCCGAGCGTCGCGAGGTACGCCGGGGCGAAGTGATTTTTCGCCGCGGCGAGCTCGGACGCAGCATGTTCATCGTCGAGTCGGGACAGATCCGCCTCGAATTCGGTGATGGCCTTCCCGACAAGCTGATCGGACCGCGCGAGTTCTTCGGCGAACTCACCCTTTTCATCGGCAATCACACGCGTGTCGCCAACGCGGTGGCGACGGCGTCGACAGTCATGCACGTGCTCGAGCAGCAGGCCTTCGAGCAACTGCTCGATGCCGAGCCGCGACTGCTCGCACATTTCATGCGCCGCTCGTTCTCGTACCTGGTCGCGAGCGAGCAGCAGCTCATCGGCAGCCTCAAGCGACGCAACGAAGACCTCATGGTCACGCTCGATTCGCTGCGCCAGACGCAGACCCAGCTCAGCACCGCGCAGCGGCTCGTGCAGACCGACGAGCTGACCGGGCTGTGCAATCGCCGTGGCCTGTACATGTATCTCGAGCGTCTCGAGGCGATCCGGCTTCCCGGTACGCGGCTGGGCCTCCTGCTGATCGACATCGATCGCTTCAAGCAGATCAACGACCGCTGCGGTCACCTGGTCGGTGATCAGGTGTTGCGGGCGATCGCCGAGGAAGTCCAGAACGCGGCATCGCCCTGCGATCTGCCGTGCCGGCTCGGCGGCGACGAATTCGCGTTGCTCTCGCAGGTCACCGGCGAGGAAGAACTGTCCGCGCGCGCGAGCCAGGTGGTCAGCGCCGTACGTGCGCTGCGCTTTCCGAACTGCAGCGACGGTCTGAGCGTCAGCGTCAGCATCGGTGCGGGCCTGTGCACGCCCGATTCGGACTGGGCTGTGTGGTACAGCGAAGCCGATTGCCTGCTCTACGAAGTCAAGGGACAGGGCGGCGACGGCCATCGCTCGTCACCGTGAACCCTGATCTGCCTCAGTGCACCCAGCGTCCGCCACGTCGGCGGGGAGGCGGCCGGCTTCCGCTGCGCAGCACGTCCTCGGCCTCGGTCATCGGGTTCTCGCGCCAGTAGGTCGCCACTGCGTCGACCGAATCGGGAATGCGCGCGATGCACTCGTCGTATTCGTCGTCGGTCAGCGCGGCGAAATCGGCATCGCTCTCGAAGACCTCGTCCTCGATCGACAGCGCGATGATCGGTCCGAGGTACTGCATGAGGTCCGAATCCTGGCCGAGGCGCGATTCCCATGCCGGCGCGCGCAGGTCGATGCCGCGACTGAAGCCTTCGCACCAGCCGCGTGAAGTAAAGAGAGTACTGCCATCGTCTGTGTCGAGTTCGCCGAGGATCGGTTCGTAGGCGCCGGTCTCGATCTCAAGCAGGACCGAGTCATTCAGGCGCGCGAGCAGGGTCAGCACGCGCCCGGCTTCCTCGGCATCGTTGAACGGCTCGTGCAGCACCTCGGTCAGCCATTCGTCCGGCTTTGGCGGCGCCGGGCCGATCGCCAGCGAGGTCAGCAAGCCATGCACGCCATCGAGCAGCAGGTGCTCGTCCTTGGCGTGCGCGCGCAGGTACTGGTCGAGCTCCTCGAGTTCACTGTCGGCCAGCGACGCCGGCCATTCCGATTCAGACATCTGCAAGCTCCAGCGTTACCGGGGCGTGGTCGGAGGGACGCTCCCAGCCACGCGGGGTACGATCGATGGTGGCGGCGCGCGCGCGCGCCTTCAAGGGTTCGCCGGCCAGCACGAGGTCGATGCGCAGGCCGAGGTTGCGTCGGAAACCCGCCTGGCGGTAGTCCCACCAGCTGAACTGTCCGTCGCGCTCGTCGAAAAGGCGGAACGTGTCGGTCAGGCCGAGATCGAGCATGCGGCGCAGCGCGTCGCGCTCCGGCGTGGAGCACAGAATCTGTTCACGCCAGGCGATCGGATCATGCACGTCGCGGTCGTCCGGCGCGATGTTGAAATCACCCATCACGATCAGACGCGGATCATTGCGCAGCTCGGCCTCGAGAAAACGCGTGACCTTGTCGAGCCAGTCGAGCTTGTAGGCATACTTCTCGCTTCCGATCGCCTGGCCGTTGACCACATACAGGTTTGCCACGCGCACCTCGCCGATCGTGGCGACGATCACGCGGCGTTGCGGATCGTCTAGACCCGGAACCTCGGTGACCACATCGTGGATCGGCTCGCGCGCGAGCAGGGCAACGCCGTTGTAAGTCTTCTGGCCCGAGAAACAGACCTGGTAGCCGAGCGCCTCGAGCACGGCGCGCGGGAACTTGCTGTCTTCGAGCTTGGTTTCCTGCAGCGCCAGCACATCCGGTTGCGCCTCGGCGCACCACTGTTCGACGTGCGGCAAGCGCACGTTCAATGAATTGACGTTCCACGACGCGAATTTCATCGCAGCAGTGTAGCCGAGCGACCGCCGCGCTCGTTACGCTTGCCTGAACCAGGAAACCCACCCATGCCCGTGATTGATCTGCGCAGCGACACCGTTACCCGACCGACCGCAGCGATGCGCGAGGCGATGCTCGCCGCGCCAGTCGGTGATGATGTGTATGGCGAAGATCCCAGCGTACGTGTGCTCGAACAGCGTCTCGCCGACGAACTTGGCTTTGCCGCCGCGCTGTTCGTGCCGAGCGGTACGCAGGGCAACCTGATCGCCTTGCTCGCACACTGTCAGCGCGGTGACGAATACCTCGTCGGCATGGAAGCTCATACCTACAAATACGAAAGCGGCGGCGCCGCCGTGCTCGGTTCGATCCAGCCGCAACCGATCGTGCAGGACGCGGATGGCAGCTTGCCGCTCGATGCGCTCGAGCGCGCGCTCAAACCCGACGACGTGCACTTCGCGCGCACGCGCCTGCTCGCCCTCGAGAATACCTGGCACGGTCGTGTGCTGGCGCAGGATTACGTGATCGCCGCGGCCGCCTGGGCGCGCTCGCACGGACTCGCCGTGCATCTCGATGGCGCGCGCCTGTTCAACGCCGCTGTCGCCAGCGGAATTGCGCCGCGCGTGCTTGCCGAGCCATTCGACAGCGTCCTGGTGTGCATGTCGAAAGGACTTGGTGCGCCGGTCGGCTCGGTCCTGCTCGGCAGCGAGTCACTGATCCACGCCGGTCGTCGCTGGCGCAAGATGCTCGGGGGTGGCATGCGCCAGTCGGGCATGCTCGCGGCGGCCGCAATGCACGCGCTCGACATGCATGTGGCGCGACTCGCCGACGACCATTCGCGCGCGCAGCGACTCGCTGCAGGCTTGCGCACGATCAACGGCATCTCGGTGATCGGCTGCTTCACCAACATGGTCTTCATCGATGTTGCTGCGCTGCAGCTGCGCGCGCTCGACGCGCACCTGCGCGCACATGACGTCATCGCCAGCATCGGCTACCTGCCGGCGGTTCGCCTGGTCACCCATCTCGACGTCGACGATGACGGCATCGATCAGGCGATCGCGGCGTTCGCGCGTTTTGGCCACTAGTGCATCGCGAAGAAGTGCGCGCTCAGCTGGTCGGCGC
>JBBSOU010000030.1:0-31120 GCA_038259445.1 Lysobacterales bacterium
ATGGACGAACAGATATCACACCGCGCGGCCGAACACCTACAGTTGCTTTTGCAACGAAAGCTTAACGAGGTTGACTCGAACACGATCGGAAACACGCATTGCGCCGAGCGGCAGCGCAGAATGCGCGCTCCGTTGCAGAGGCCCCCGCCATGTCCCACGCGCCGCTTGACCACTCGTCTCCCGCCGTCGCCGACGAACTCGTTGCCGAGCGCGCGGAAACCGCCGAGGAAGCGAAGGCCTATGCCTCGCGTGCATCGGTCGGGGCACTCAATCGCGCCGCTCGCGAAGCACAGGTCGAGCTCAACACAAGCATCCATCGCCTGCTCGGGTTCCTGGTTCTCGGCGGCGTTCTCTATACCTGCTATTTCGCCAGCGACCTCATTCTGCCGATCCTGCTGGCCGCATTTTTTGCCTTGCTGCTGAGCCCGCTCATGAAGCGAATCGTGCGGCCGTGGCTGCCGCGATGGATCGGCGCCTTCCTGCTGATGGGCCTGTTCTTCGCAACCGTCGCCGGCATTGCCAATACCCTGTATCCGTCCGCCGCCGAGTGGGCTGGACGCGCGCCGCAGGTAGTGCGCGATGCGACGCCGAGGCTCAAGGCACTCGTGGCGCCATTCCTCGAAGCGAGCAAGATGAGTGAATCACTGGGAGAAATAGCAGGCGAAGACAGCGTTCGAACGCAGCGCTTCGTCATGCAGGAAACCTCCAAGCTCGGTTTCCTCGCGACCACGCCGCGCCTGCTCGCCAGCACCCTTGCGGTTCTGCTGCTGACTTATTTCTTTCTTGTGTATGGCGACACCTTGCTGCGCAGGGTGCTGCAATTGCGGCCGACGTGGGCCAAGAAACGGGTCACGGTCGATATTGTGCGATCGATCCAGAACGACGTCTCGCGCTACTTCCTGACGGTCTGCTCGACCAGCATCGGGCTGGGTGCCGTAACTGCGGCGCTTCTGTGGCAACTCGGGGTTGAAACACCGCTACTGTGGGGCGCCCTGGCCGCGCTGCTCAACCTCACTCCGTATGTCGGACCGCTGGTCATGGCGGCATTGCTCGGTCTGGTTGGCCTGTCGCAGTTTCCGACGCTCGGTGCGGCGGTGATGCCGGCATTCGGCTATCTGGTCCTGCACACGATCGAGAGTCAGATCGCGACGCCGCTCGCGCTGGGCCGCACGATCAACCTCAATCCACTCGCGATCATCCTCTGGCTGCTGATCTGGGGCTGGCTCTGGGGCATTCTCGGGCTGCTGCTGGCCGTGCCGATGCTGGTGTGCCTGAAAATCGTCTGCAGCCGCGTCGAAAGCCTGCAGGCGTGGGCGATCCTGCTCGAGAAGTGATCATCCCGGATTGCTGGCGAGCGGCGCGCGAATGCGCCGTACGCGCCCTGCCCGGGCGTCGCGGACGACCTCGCGCAGCCAGCCACGCGCATCATCGAGCAGCGAATAGATCACCGGCATCGCCAGCAGCGTGACCAGGGTCGAGAACAGCAAGCCTCCGACAATCGCACGCGCCATCGGAAAATACGGCGGCCCGTCGCCGCCGATCTGCACGCCGCCGATGCACAGCGGCAGCATGCCGAGGATCGCGGTGCCCATGGTCATGAGCACGGGACGCAATCGGTCGCGACAGCCTTCGACCAACGCCTCGCTGCGTGACATGCCGTCGTAGCGCAACTGGTTGATGTGCACGAGCATGACGATGCCGTTGTTGACGACGATGCCCATCAGGATCAGCACGCCGATCATGGCCATGAACGAGAACGTCGTGCCGGTCAGCCAGAACAGCCAGTACACACCGAAAATCGAGAACACGAAGGTCAGCATGATCGCAGCCGGATAGACCAGCGACTCGAACATCGCACACATGACGACGTAGACCAGCACCAGCGCGATGAGCAGGTTGAAGACCATGCGCTGACCGGTTTCGTCGGCCTCGCGAAAGGTTGACCCGAACGTCCACGCGGTACCGGCGGGAAGGCTGACCGTCTTCATCGCGGCCTCGATGCGCTTGCGTGCCTCGTCGTTGTTGGTGCCACTGTCGAGGTTCACCTGGATTTGCAGCGCCGTCTGCCGGTTCTGCCGGTTGATGCTGCTCGCGGCGCTCTGCGTCTGCACGTCGACCATGGCCAGCAGCGGCACCTGACTGCCATCGGCTGCGCGCAACTTGTAGTCCGACAGGTCGGCCACGCTCTGCGCATCGGCGTCCTGGAAGCGAAGCCAGGCCGGGATCTGCGTGTCGCCGTGGCGGAAGTCGCGCAGTTGCGCGCCGCGCAACGCTACCGACACATACTGCGCGACGTCGGCTGCGCCAAAGCCGTAGCTGCGCGCGCGCTCGCGATCGACACGCACGGCGACCTCGCGATCGGACGCATTCTCGGCCAGACGCACGTCATGCAGGCCGGGCACGCGCTCGAGCATCGGCATGACCGATGCGGAGACTTCGCGCAGGCGCTCGCTCGAATCACCGATCAGCGACAGGCGGATTCCGTCACTGCTGCCACCACCGCTGCCGTTGCGATCGAAACTGACGCTGCCGATGGCGAGCTTCGGCATGGACTTGCGCATCTCGTCCATGATCTCGCTGGCTGGTCGTAGCGCCGCATCGTCTTCGGTCAGCAGCACCGTGGTCGACGCATCGCCGCGCTCGTCGTAGTAGCTGTAGACCGAGCGGATCTCCCATTCGTCCTTGCGCGCGAGCAGGAAATCCTCGATCTGACCGACCGACGTGCGCAACTGGTCGAGCCGGTAATTGCCGTTCAACGTGTAGTTGAGGTAAAGGTCGCGGGTCTCGCCAGCCGGAAACATGTCGCTGCGCGTCTGCGTGATCGGGATGATGCTGACCAGCAGCAAGCCGAGCAGGCCGAGCATGGTCAGACCGCGTCGCGCCAATGACCAGCGTACGAAGCGCGCGTAACGCTGCTGCAACCGGGTAATCACCGTTTCGCGACCAATGAAATGCGGCGTCGGCAAGCGCGCCGACAGCATCGGTATCAGGCTGATCGCCACCAGCCACGACGCCAGATGCGCGATCGACATCGAAACCGCCACCTGGGTCAGATAGATCGCAATCGGCGTGCGCTCACCGAACATGTTCGGAAGAAACACGATGATGCTGGTCAACGTGCCGGCAGTGATTGCCATGCCGACCACGCGCGTGCCCTCGATCGCGCAGTACCACGGCTTGTCCGGATACTTCTCGCGATACTGGTAGATGCTCTCGACCGCGACGACCGCGTTGTCGACGAGCATGCCCACGGCCAGCAGCAAGCCCATCATCGACAGGATATTGAGGCTGATGCCGAGGAAGTACATGCAGCCCAGCGTCATCACGAAACACACCGGAATCGACAGCGACACCATCAGCGTCGAGCGCCAGTCGCGCAGGAAGAAGAACAGCACGAGCACCGACAGCAGGGTGCCTTCGATGCCGGCCTTGCCGAGTTCGCCGAGAGAGTCGGTCACGCCCTTGGCCTGGTTCTGCATGAAATACAGCTGCAGGCCTTTCATCTCCGGTTCCTTCGACGCCTGTTCGACGGCCTCGAGCACGAGCCGTCCGACCTCCACGAGGTTGGCGCTGCGCTCGCGGCTGATCTCCAGCGCGACCGCGGGGCGTTTGTCGAGTCGACGTTCGTAATCGGCATCGGCCGGGCGCAGGCTGACATCGGCGATGTCGCCGAGCTTGAGTCCTTCGCTGTTCAGGACCAGATTGCGAACCTCGTCGAGCGAGCGCCATTCGCCGTGCGGCTGCACGCGATAACGCAATCCACCGTCATGGATCAGGCCGGCCGAGGTCGAAAAGTTTGCGTCCCTCAGCAGAACCGCCAGATCATTGAGTCCGACGTTGTGCGCGGTCAGGCGATCGGACGAAAGTTCGATCTGCAGCTCGGGTGGCAGTACGCCATGCAACTGCACGCGGGCGACACCGGGCACCCGTTCGAGCGGACGCTTGAGCTTGCGGTCGAGCATTTCGTACGAGTTCGACAGATCGCGATCGCTGGAGATGCGCAACTGCAGCACGGGCTGATCGGATGTGGCGAACTTCAGCACGAAAAAACGCTGCAGATCGTCGGGCAGTTCGGCGCGGATCGCATCGAGCTTGTCGCGCGCCTCGACGGCCTTGGTGGCCACGTTCTGGCCCCACTTGAACTCCATGAAGATCTCGGCCACATCGGCGCGCGAGGTCGAATTCATGACCTGGATGCCGGGAATCGTCGCCATCGCCTCCTCGACCGGACGCGTGATCGTGCGTTCGATCTCGGCCGGCGTCGATCCCGGATACGGGATCTGCACGAACAGGAACGGCGCTTCGATATCGGGCATGTATTCGAGCGGCAGCCGGAATGCTGCGAGCAGACCGATCACGGTCAGCGACAGGTAGAACATGATCGCCGTGACCGGCCGCTTGAGACTCAGTTCGGCAAGCGTCATGGCGGTGCTCGCTGTATCGTGGTGATTCCACCCGATCCACGTGTCGTGACCCCGGCGCACGCCCGGGCGCGGCGACTGCGCGTGATCAAATCCGATTTTGCCGTTGCACGCGTGAACCCACCAA
The DNA here is from genome assembly GCA_038259445.1 of Lysobacterales bacterium. Classification (GTDB taxonomy): domain Bacteria; phylum Pseudomonadota; class Gammaproteobacteria; order Xanthomonadales; family Rhodanobacteraceae; genus Dokdonella. Next base: position 4,549 of record JBBSOU010000030.1, read on the forward strand.
CCGAAGTTCTCATGCGTGCGAACTGCCGAGTTCGGTCACGCCCGGCGAATTTTCGCGCTCACCTTCGGACCTTGCCTTGCGCGCGCCGCGCTCGACGTAGTGGCTGTCCGGCTTGCGGTCGAGCAGCTCGTAGACGATCGGTACGACGACCAGCGTGAGCAGGGTCGAAACGGCCAGACCGCCAATCACCGTGATCGCCATCGGCGAGCGCACTTCACTGCCTTCGCCGAGGCCGATCGCGAGTGGCAGAAAGCCGAGCAAGGTCGCCAGAGTGGTCATGACGATAGGGCGCAGGCGCGATTCCGCAGCGAGAATCAGCGCCTCGCGCTTGGCGTGGCCTTCCTCGCGCAACTGGTTGACACGGTCGATCAGCACGATCGCGTTCTTGACGACGATGCCGGCGAGCATGATCAGCCCAATGAACACGACCACCGAGATCGGCGTCGAGGTGAGCTTGAGCGCGAGCACCGCGCCGACCAGCGCGAGCGGTATCGAGAACATGATCACGAACGGATGCAGCAGCGACTCGAACTGCGAGGCCATGACCAGATAGACCAGGAAGATCGCCAATCCGAATGCGAACATCATCGAGCGCGCCGACGCATCCATTTCCTCGCCCTGCCCGCCTACGTGCACGCTGACGCCGGCAGCAAGCGTGTTCGCGGCAAGTATCGAATCGACTTCGGCAACCGCGCTGGCCAGATCGCCGTGTCGCAGGTTGGCCGAGACGATGGCGACGCGCTCCTGGTCGACACGATGGATCTCGCTCGGACCTTCGGTGGCGACGATGTCGGCGACCGCGGAAAGCCGCACCGGTCGTTCAGCGCCGGGATTGACGATCAGGTTGCGCACGTCGTCGACGCTGGCACGATCTGATTCGCGCACGCGCGCGAGCACGTCAATCTTGCGATCACGGAAGTTGTAGCGTGTCGCGACTTCGCCGCGCACCTTGCCGACCACGGCATCCGACACCTGGCGCGTGGTCAGGCCCAATGCGGCGGCACGTTCCTGGTCGAAGCGGATCTGGATTTCCGGATAGCCGTCCTCGACAGTCGACTTGATGTCGGCGAAACGATCCGACTCGGCAAGCAGTCCGCCGAGCTTCTTTCCGGCCGCCGTCAGCGCATCGAGATCCTGCCCGCGCACTTCGATTTCAAGCGGCGTGGCGAAACTGAAGAGCGAAGGTCGGGCGAACTTGACTTCCGCATCGGTGCGCTCGGCGAGACTGGCGCGCAACGCGTCCATCGCCGCTCGCTCGCCGTCATTGCCGACGCCGGGTTTCAGCGTGACCAGCAACCGCGCGATGTTTTCGCCGGACTCGGTCGGATTGGCGTCCAGACGCGTGCCGCTGCCGGAAACGCCGTAGATCGAGAGGATGTTCGAATCCGTCGCATGCCGGATTTCGAGATCGGCAACGATGCGGTCGGTGTCGGCCAGCGGCGTTCCAGGCGGCAACTTGATGGTGGTTTCGAAACGACCCTGGGCAAGACTCGGGATGAGGTCCATGCCGAGCGTCGGAATCAGCGCAAGGCTGCCGAGGAATGCGGCGAGTGCCAGACCGAGCACGAGGAAAGGGCGATTCATCGCGCCCGGAAGCATGCGATGGTAGCCGTGCGCGGCACGATCGTAGCCGGCCAGCACGACACGACCGAGCGCGCGCAGCAGGCGACCGATGGTGCGTGCGAACACGATCGCCAGCAGGCCGACCAGTGCGCCGAGGGCGCGCGGCACGATCTGGAAGAGAACCTCGCCGAGTGCATTGAACGATCGCTTGATGCCGCGCAAGGCACGGTTCTTCGGCAACGGTTTCGGTTCCGTCGGCGCCTCGTCGGGGAACGACAGCGGCGCCCTGCCCTGCAGCGATGCCATCATCGGGATCAGCGTCATCGCCACCACCAGTGAGATCAGCATCGCGAACGTGATCGTCAGCGACTGGTCACGGAACAGCTGCCCGGCGATGCCTTCAACGAACACCAGCGGAAAGAACACCGCCACCGTGGTCAGGGTCGACGCCGTGATCGCCATGCTCACTTCACTGGTGCCCTTGACCGTCGCGTCGATCACCGACAGTCCCTTCTCGCGCAAGCGCGCGATGTTCTCGAGCACGACGATCGAGTCGTCCACGACCATGCCGGTTGCCAGCGCGAGCCCGCCCAGCGACATGACGTTGAGGCTGAGGTCGGCCTGGCCCATGAAGAAGAACGTGGCAATCAACGACACCGGCAAAGACAGCGAAATGATGAAGGTGCTGCGTGCATGACCGAGGAAGAAGAAGATCATCAGCACGGCGAGCACACCGCCGAGCAGCGCATCGTTGCGCACCTCGTCGAGCGAGTGCTGGATGAACACCGACTGGTCGTCGATGGTAGTCAGCTTGGCACCGGGCGGCAGTGATTTCTGCAGGCGCTCGAGCGCCGCCTTGACCGCCGTGGCGACGGCCACCGTGTTGCCGTCGCCTTCCTTGTATACGGCCAGCTCGATCGCCTCGTTGGCATCGATGCGCACGATGCCTTCGCGCTCCTTGTAGCCCTGGCGTACGTCGGCGACGTCCTTGAGACGGATCGGCACGCCGTTGTCGACCTTGATCAGCATGTCGCGCATCTGTGCGAGGTCGGAGAACTGGTTGATCGTGCGCACCAGATAGCGCTGGCTGCCTTCGTCGATGCGGCCGGCCGAAATGTTGACGTTTTCGCTGCGCAGGCGGGTGACGATGTCACTGACCTGCAAGTTGAGCTGGGCCAGTTTCTGCTGGTCGAGCGAGACCGAAATCTCGTCCTCGAGTCCGCCACCAACCTTGATCGCGGCTACGCCCGCGACCGGTTCAAGGCGCTTCTTCAGTTCGTCGTCGGCGAAGCGGCGCAGTTGTTTCAGCTCCGCTTCGTTGAATCCACCGGCCGCGCTGGCACCAGTCAGCCCGAGTCGCATGATCGGATCGGTGGATGGATTGAAGCGCAGCAGCACCGGCTTCTTCGCCTCGAGCGGCAGGCTCAGCAGATCGAGCTTGTCGCGCGTGTCGAGGCTGGCCATTTCCATGTCGGTACCCCACGCGAACTCGAGGATCACGTCCGACTGGCCGGTGCGCGAAACCGAATGGATCTTGCGCACATTCTTGACCACGCCGAGCGCTTCCTCGACCGGCTGCGAGACGAGATTCTCTATCTCTATCGGCGCGGCACCTTCGTACTCGGTGCGCACGGTCAGGGTCGGATACGAGAGGTCCGGCAGCAGGTTGACCTTCAATCCGGCCAGCGCGATGAACCCGAACAGCATCAAGGTGAGCGTGCTCATGCCAATCGTGACGCGGCGGCGCGTGGCGAATTCGACAATATTCATTGCACGCCCTCGAGCACCAGGATCGGGGTGCCATCACGCACGGCACTGCGTCCCACCGTGACAACGCGATCGCCGTCGGCAAGTCCCTCGAGAATCTCGACGTATTCGCTGTCGCCGTAGCCGGTCTTGATCAAGCGACGCTGCGCGATCCAAGCCGGAGTAGGCCGCGCCGCGGCATCGCCCGCTGTGGCTGCGGTGGCATCTGCAGCCGGCGCCGACGCCGAACCGGCAGTGACGACGAACACCGCCGTTTCACCGTCCTCTTCGATCAGCGCGCCGCGCGGTACGGCCAGGGCGTCGTCGTGTCGCGCATAGGCGATGTCGAGCCGACCGAACATGCCGGACTTGAGCCGACCGCTGGGATCGCGGAACTCGCAGGTCACGCGGAACGTGCCGGTCGCCGGGTCGACGACCGGACTGATGCGCTGGATGCGTCCCTCGAACCGCTGCGCAGGGATCGAGTCGACGCGCATGCCGACAAGCTGATCCGGGCGCAGCGTGCCGAGTTCGCGCTCGGGCACGCTGAGTACGGCGAGCAAAGGATCGAAGTTGTCGATCTGGAACAGCGCCTGGTTGACCTGGATGAAGTTGCCGACCTTGACCATCCGCCGCGAGATCACGCCATCGATGGGCGCAGTGATAGTGGTATAGGAAAGTTCGAGTCGGGCGAGGTCGAAACTGGCACGCTGGGTGTCGAGGTCGTAGCGGATCTTGTCGTTCTGCTCGACGCTGAGCAGCTTGCGCGAGAACATTTCGTTTGCGCGGCGATAGTCGTTCTCGAGCTTGCGCAAGGTCGCTTCAGCCTTGGCCAGGTTGAGGCGCGGATTCTCGTCCTCGAGCTTGGCGAGCACCTGTCCAGACGTGACCTGGTCACCCTCCTCGACGGACAAGCGGACCACCACGCCGCTGATCTTGGCAGCGACTTGCGCCTCGCTTTCCGCTTCGAGCGTGGCGACCCCGGTGTAGCTGGCACTGATCGAACGCCGGGTGACCGCCACTGCCTCGACCGGAACGCCGCTTTCAGCGACGTCCACCGCACTGTCCTTGCCGCTCCCGCCACGGTCGCCACACGCCGCCAGTAGCACGAGCAGCACCCCCAGCACGACGCGCCCTGGCGGCCACGGAAACACGGTGGAACGGGACATCGGCGAACCCTTCTATTGATATAGTGTTGTACTATACTACACCACCAATCATGCGCAAGTGCTTCTGGTCACGTCAGAGGCGCCGTGTCGCGGGACGGATGCAGCTCGACTCGCGCTGATGGGATGCAGGCAGGGTCCGGATGGTTGCAACGTACGACCAGCGTAGACGGCCACCGCACGCGTGTCGCCGGCCGGAGGTCACGCTGCTGCGATGCATCGCCGCATTGCTCCGTTGCACCCGATTCGGGCGCAACTCGCTATACTCTTCGGCTAACCCGTGTTGCCACCCTGTCCAGCGGATCCGGAAGCGTCGAGATGACCCGAGTGCTGTTGCTTGCTGTTGCTTTGTTCGTCGCGCCTGCCCTCGCCCAAGGCGAAAAAGGCGATCCTGTCGCCGGGAAAACCAAGGCGTACACGTGCACGGGCTGCCATGGCGTGACCGGCTGGCGCAACGCCTACCCGAATTACCATGTGCCGCGAATCGCTGGCCAGCATTACGAGTACGTGGTGACGGCGCTGACCGATTACAGAACCGGAGCACGCGTGCATCCGACGATGCAGGCACAGGGCGAGAGTCTCAGCGACGCCGACATCCGCGACATCGCCGCGTACCTTTCCAGCCTGACAGCCGCGAAGTGAGGCGGACGATGAAACTCGACACGACCCTGCGTACCCTCGCCATCAGCGCGATCGCCTTTGCATCCAGCATTGCACTGCCCGCCTTCGCACGCGGCAACGCCGAAGCCGGAAAGGAAAAGTCGTTGACGTGCCAGGCTTGTCACGGCGCAGACGGCAACTCCATCGATCCGATGTATCCGCGCATCTCCGGACAGTACGAGGATTACCTCGCACGCGCCCTTCGCGAATACCGTGGTGGTGCGCGCAAGAACGTGATCATGGCCGGTTTCGCGACCTTGCTCAGCGATCAGGACATCCTCGACCTCGCGGCCTACTACAGCAGCCTGCCCGGCGAACTCGGCGATCTGAGCACGCACACCAAGGGCAAGTGACCGGCCTGCGCATGCCCACGTGCACGCACTACGCGGGCCTTGCCGCGCGCACAATCGGACGATCCGTCGTGGTTGTCGACCGACAGCGTTGCCGCAGCGCCCCCAACTGCAACCACGACGCCGCGCCGCTCCCGCGCAACCCAGGGATACCGTGATCACGTCTGCACAGCGGTGACCGCACTGCCTGCACGCAGATCAAGGCGTGGGAATGATAAGCAGACTGGCGGTCTGTGCAGTCGCCAAAGCGCCGAGCTGCGCGCAGGCGGTGCGGCCCCAACCTTTTCATTCCGATGACGGGGTGATGTCCACAAGGCCCTCCCGCCGGCGCGCGCCGCCTGCCCAGGCCATCCATTTCAAGCGGCGCCACGCACAACAGCGGCCGAGTCGTGTGGATATCATGCCGCCTGCGCAGACGTGATCAGCGTATCCCTAGCGTGCGAAGTAGGGTTGCTCGCCGGTCTCGTGATCGGTCGCATCGCGCACGCCGGTGACTTCCGGAACACGCTCACTGAGCGTGCGCTGGACGCCGTCGCGCAAGGTCACATCAACCATGCCGCAGCCGTGGCAACCGCCGCCGAACTGGAGCACGACCACGCCTTCCGGCGTCACTTCACGCAGCGTCACGCGACCATTGTGGCCAGCGAGCTGCGGGTTGATCTCGGTCTGTATGACATAGGAGACGCGCTCGAACAGGCCGGCTTTGGCGTCGGGCGGCGCACCGCGCAGATGCGGCGCCTTGATCGAGAGCTGCCCGCCAGTGGCCTCGCGCATGTAGTCGATGACCGCGCCTTCAAGATGACCGACGCTCGCGGCTTCGACATGCAGCGAGAAACTGCCGCAATCCATCGTCCATTCGTCGCCGCGCAGGTCGGACGGTTCACAGAACTCGAGTTGGCAGTCGCCCTTCGGCGTGCCGGCGTCGACTGAGCGCAGGCGGATGCCCAGTTGCGCGATGTTCTGCTGGGCAATGAGCTTCTCGAAATGTTCGCGCGCGGTTTCGCTGAGTTCGATCACAGGCATCTGTCCGGTAGCGGAATGCAGGGATTGTAGTATGCGGGCACCCCAGGCGCCCTCGCACCTATACTTGGGGCCCGCTACGACGCGCGCAAGGAGACTCGATGACTTTCGACGAATTGGCCAGTGCGCACTGCACACCACTGAAGGGCGCCAGCCATCGGCTCGACGCACAGGCGGTGCGTGCAGCGCTTGCGGTGCTCGCTGACTGGCAGCTCGATGCCGAGGGCGAGACGATCGGCAAGACATTCGCGTTCGACGATTTCCATCGCACGATGGCGTTCGTCAACGCACTCGCCTGGATTGCACATCGCGAGGACCATCACCCGGACATCGAGGTCGGCTACAGCCGCTGCATCGTGCGTTATTCGACCCACGATGTCGGTGGCGTATCGCGCAACGATCTGATCTGCGCAGCGAAGGTCGAACAATTGCTTGGGCACGGCTGAATCCGTCTTCGTTGGACGATGGCGGGCGCTGATCCAGATCGCGCTGTTCGCCCTGCTTGTCTTTGGTGCGTCGATCGCGCTCGATGCGCTGGCACGCTCGCAGCTGCGCTCGCAGCTGCTCGCCGAGTCGCAAGCGACGCTCGGCGCGCTGGTACACGGAGATACGCCTCATCGCTGGGCAATGACTGATCCGGACGAACTGGTCTCTGGCACCGCATTCGGCACGTCATTCACCGAGGTCGACGCATCCGGAACGCGCGTCACCGGGAGCGGCGGCGCCGTCGAACTGGGTTTGCGCCTCGACCGCGTGGTCGACCTGCAGCGCTTTCCAATCGTGCAGGCGAACCTCGAATCGAGCGCCGCAACGCGCATTGCACTGGTCGTGCGCGAGTCACTCGATGGACCCTTGTGTACCAGCGCAGCGAGCGAGCTTTCGCCCGGCGATTCGACGTGGCAGGTCGACGTCGTCGAGCTCGCCTGGGCCTGCGATGGCATCCTCCACAACGCACCGACGCGCGCCGCCATGCTGCGATTGCGCGTCGACCTCGAGAACAGCGCACAGATGCGCGCGGGCGAGGTGCGTCTGCTGCCGATGGATCCGATGGCGCGTGCAGAAATGGCCGCTGCGGTTCCGGCGATCGTGCACTCACTGGCGCGATCGGGTGAAATGCCGATTCACGAACAACCTGCGCCGGCGCATCGTGTCGGTGCTGCGTGGCCGATCTTTGCGCTCGTACTCGATGGCCGCGTCGAGCAGTCGATGCGGACGATCGACCGCATCCGCGACGCGCGGCCGGCTGCGATCATCGTCGCCGACGGCGACTGGCAAACCGCAGTCGGCAAGGCCGGCCACTGGATGCGTGTGGAGGCGAGCAGCCCGTGGCTGCCTTGGGTTCTGGTTGTCGCTCAGGGCCTCGCCATGCTGTGGATACGCATGCGCCCGCTGGCCACGCCGCAATTGCAGTCAGCCGCGGAACTGATCGGCGTGCTTGCTGTTCCGCTCATTCTTGTCGCAGGCGGATGGATCGGCAACGATCTCGATGCCGCCGTTGTCGCGTCGCTCGCACTTACGCTGCTGTTCGCGGCGAGCCTGCTGCGTGGGTCGGTGGCACCTCGCCAGCCCGCAGCACGCGCACGCATGCGTGGCTGGAGCGTCGCACTGGCGACGGTGCTCGCAAGCATCGTCATCGTGCTCGTGCTGCGCGATGGCAGTATCGCTCCGAACTGGCCGACTGCCGGCACGGTCGCGCGCTATCTTGCCTGGGCGGCGGTCCAGCAGTTGCTGATCGGAGTGATCGTCGCCGATCGCTTCGAGCGCATCTTCGGCTCGGCACTGTGGGCGATACCCGCTTCGGCGCTGGTGTTCGCTCTGCTGCACACGCCGAACGCGATGCTCATGCAGTTCACGCTGCTCGGCGGCATCGTCTGGGTGTGGAACTGGCAGCGTCATCGCGCGCTGCTCGCGAACACCATCGCGCACACGCTGAGCGGGCTCCTGCTGGCGACGCAGTTGCCGGCGGAATGGCTTCGCTCTGCCGAAGTCAGTGCGCGCTATTTTTTCTTCTGAAGCGTGTCGATGACCTTGCGCAGATCGGCTGGCAACGGTGCACTGAAGCTGAAATCGCGCCCTCCGATCGTAAACTCGAAGCGCGCTGCGTGCAGGAACAGGCGCTTGAGACCAAGCGTGCGCAGCTCGCGGTTGAGCTCGCGTTGGCCGTATTTTTCGTCACCCGCGACCGCATGGCCGACGTGCGCGGCATGCACGCGGATCTGGTGCGTGCGACCGGTCTCGATGGCGACCTCGGTCAGCGTGGCCATGGGATAGCGCTCGACCTCGATCAGATGCGACACCGAGGCCTTGCCCTCGGCATCGACACGGACCATGCGCTCGCCACCCTGCAGGACGAACTTGCGCAAGGGCTGGTTGACAGTCATGCGCTTCTGCGCAAGATGACCGCCGAGCAGCGCGAGATAGCGCTTGGTCGCCCGACCCTCGCGGATCTCAGCCTGCAGTGCGGTCAGTGCCGAGCGCTTGCGCGCGAACACGAGCACGCCGCTGGTGTCTCGATCGAGGCGATGAACGAGTTCGAGTGCGTCATTCGGTCGCGCCGCACGCAACAGCTCGATCGCGCCGAAGCTGACGCCGCTGCCGCCATGACTGGCGACTCCACTCGGCTTGTCCATGACCACGAACTCGCGATCTTCATGAATGATCGCTGCTTCCACCTGGACCAGACGACCCGGCGCCGGCGTACCCGGATCGCCACGTTCCGCTACGCGAACTGGCGGAATGCGCACCTCGTCGCCATCGCTGAGTCGAGCATCGGGCTTGGCTCGCTTGCCGTTGATGCGCACCTGCCCGGTGCGCAGGATGCGGTAGATCAGACTGCGTGGAACTCCCTTCAAACGGCCGGAAAGGAAGTTGTCGATACGCTGTCCTTCACGTTCAGCATCGACCTTGACGAGCTGCACGCCAACCGGAGCCGAGTCCGTTAAATTGGCCGAAGTCTGTGTCTTCATTGAAAAAAAGTCTCCGGCTGTTACACTCGGCTCGCGTATCGCGCCGCCTGTCGGTCCCGGTCAATCGGGAACCAGCGGGAATCATGGCGCATTCGATCGTTGTGGATATCCGGGCCTTGCCGCCGTATCTCCGTCGGAGTGGCGTGCAGGTTTGCTGGACATCGTAGCGGTTCGAATCGGAGATTGCTTGCTGCCCCCGAGGCGGCAAAGGGTCCCCGGGAACGCATGCACCAAATGAGCGCTGGCGCCCGGAAAGCGTCGGCTATTCAACGACAACAGGCGCTCCCGCTGCCGGCACACCGGTCCAGCCGGATCGCGCGACGCGACGCCCAAGCATGAACGGCCTTCATCCGACGGTGACATACCGCAGGGGAACGGGGCCGGAGGTGCGGGGGCAGCGCGGCACGCGCGGCTGCGGTTCGAGCGCCTGGAAGGAAAAACAAAAATGAAGCGTATGCTGATCAACGCAACTCAGCGTGAAGAGTTGCGTGTGGCCATTGTCGATGGCCAGACCCTGTTCGATCTCGATGTCGAGATCCCGTCCCGCGAACAGAAGAAGTCGAACATCTATCTCGGCCGCATCACGCGCGTCGAGCCGTCTCTTGAAGCCTGCTTCGTCGAATATGGCGGTGATCGCCACGGCTTCCTGCCGCTCAAGGAAATCTCCAAGCAGTACTTCAACGCCGGTGTCGACGCCAACAAGTCGGGCATCCGCGATCTGCTCAAGGAAGGACAGTCGATCGTCGTCCAGGTCGAGAAGGAAGAGCGCGGCAACAAGGGCGCGGCACTGACCACGTTCATCAGTCTGGCCGGCCGTTACCTCGTGCTGATGCCGAACAACCCGCGTGCCGGTGGCGTCTCGCGCCGCATCGAGGGCGAGGATCGACAGAACCTCAAGGACACGATGGATGAACTGAAGATCCCCGACGAGATGGGACTGATCATCCGCACCGCCGGCATGGGCCGCGATGCCGAAGAGCTGCAATGGGATCTGGACTATCTCCTGCAGTTGTGGAAAGCGATCGCCGAAGCGGCGACCACGCGCCCTGCCCCGTTCCTGATCTACCAGGAATCGAAACTGATCATCCGCGCGCTGCGCGATTACCTGCGCAACGAGATCGGCGAGATCCTCATCGATCACGAGGAGCTCTACAACGACGCGCGCGAGTTCATGCAGCAGGTAATGCCGAACAACCTGCGCAAGCTCAAGCTCTATCAGGACACGGTCCCGCTGTTCTCGCGATTCCAGATCGAGACGCAGATCGAGAATGCATTCGAGCGCACCGTGCGCCTGCCCTCCGGTGGCTCGATCGTGATCGACCAGACCGAGGCACTGACGGCGATCGACATCAACTCGTCGAAGGCGACCAAGGGCAGCGACATCGAGGACACCGCCTACAACACCAACCTCGAGGCCGCCGCTGAAATCGCGCGCCAGTTGCGCATCCGCGATGCCGGCGGATTGATCGTCATCGACTTCATCGACATGGACAGTCCGCGCCATCAGCGCGAAGTCGAGGAGAAGCTCAAGGATGCAATGAAGGTCGATCGCGCGCGTGTGCAGATCGGCCGCATTTCGCGATTCGGACTGCTCGAGTTGTCGCGACAGCGCCTGCGCCCGTCACTCGGCGAAGCGACCCAGATCGTCTGTCCGCGCTGCGATGGCCACGGGCGCATCCGCAGCGTCGAATCGTTGTCGCTGTCGGCCCTGCGACTGGTCGAAGAACATGCGATGAAGGACAGCACCGGACAGGTGCTCGTGCAGGCGCCACCGAGCGTCGCCAACTTCCTCGTCAACGAGAAGCGCAAGCAGCTCAGTGAGATCGAAATCCGTCAGGACGTGCACGTCATCGTGGTCGCCGACGACAAACTCGAAACGCCGCACCTGCACATCGAACGTATTCGCGCGAGCGACCTCAGCGACGAGGTGAAGCCGAGCTACCAGCGCCTGACGCCCGTGCAGGCGACGCCGTTGCCGCAACTCGCGAAACCCGGTGATGAACCGGAACAGCCGGCCGTCAGCCGCGTGTTTCCGGCGAGTCCGGCGCCGTTGAAGCCCGAACCGGAAGCGCCGGTGGCTGAAGTGAAGCCGGTCGCCGCACCGGTCGCCGCCGCACCGTCCACCGGTTTCTTCGCATGGCTGGGCCGCTTGTTCTCGGCTGCGCCCGCGACGACTTCGCAGACGCCTGCAGCAGCACAGAAAAATTCGGCGCGCGCACCCGGCGCATCGCAGCCGCGTCGCGAGAACCGCGATGCGCGCCAAGGCTCGACGCCTCGTCCCTCGCAGCCTGCCCGTCAGGGTCGTGGCGAGAATACGCGCGGCGATGCCCCGCGTCGCGATGGCGCGCGCGGCGAAGAACGCAAGGCACAAGGCCAACGCTCGCCACGCTCGGCCGAGAATGGCGCGCGCGACGAGCGCAAACCTGCCCAGCAGGCGGCCGTGCAGGCTCCGCGTCAGCAACAGGCTCCGCGCACGCAGCAGGCCGCGGCACCGTCTGGCGCGAAACCGGCATCAGCAACCGCCGTCGACGAACTGAAGATTCCGGTCGCGGCCGATATTGCCGGCGAGGCCGGCGGCGATGCGCCCGCGACGAATGCGGATGGCACGGCTGCAACCGGCAAGCGTCGCCGTGGCCGCCGTGGCGGTCGTCGTCGTCGCAAGAACGAGGGTGACTCGGCGACCGCGGGCACGACGGCAGCGGGAATCGCCGCCGGTGAGGATTTCGATGACGAGGACGACGATATCGTCGTGCTGCCGTCGGCGTCCGCCGAGCATCGCTCCGCTGCTACGCAGCAGGCGAAGCAGGCGACGCCCGACGAGTCCGGCGCAGCGCACGAGCCGATGCCCGTGGCTCACGCGCCGGTGCAGACGGAAACCGTTACGCCATCCGTCGATCGCGAGGACGAAACCTCGGCGCCACGCGAGCCGGCAACGGTCAGCGCTGCAGCGCCCGACGCACCGGTCCACCAGCCGGTCATGCCGAGCATGGATGATATGCCCGTCAATCCGGTAAAGGTCAGGGAGACCGCGGTTTCCGATACGCCGGCGCTTTCCGAACGGTCGTCTGCAAATGCGTCGTCGATCAGCCAGGCGATCGCTCCACGTCGCAATGAACCGGTGCAGGATCTGTTCTCGGTGCCGGCTCGACCGGTTGCCGCGACAAGAGACCTGCCGATCACCGCACCGTCACCGATTCTGCGTCTCGACGACACCCCGGATCAGGCCGCATCGCTCGAGTCACGCGACGGCGTCATCCAGCCGGCGGCGGCTTCTGCGCCGGCAGCCGTGGTCGAAGATCAGGACGCGAAGGTCGACACCAATGCGACTGTCGAGGATGCCGAGAGTGCATCGAATGACGCGACTGACGCTGGTCGTGTCGTCCTCGACGACGAGCAGCCGCGAGCACGCCCCGAGGGCAACTGACGAGAAACACTCCGGACCTGCCGCGAAAGCGACAGGTCCGCGGCGACGTGCTTCTCAGCGCGTGCCGGGAGCGTCGAGCAGTCCGTGGATTCCGGCCAGATGGGCGAGCGTCACCGAGTTGTCGATTTCGAGTTTCTCGAACAGTCGATACTTGTAGGTGGCAACCGTCTTCACGCTGAGGTTGAGACGCTCGGCGATTGGCTGCATTGCCTGCCCGCGCGCGAGCAGCAAAGCCACTTCGAGTTCGCGCGCAGACAGTGCCTCGAACGGCGATTGCAGTGTGCCGGCAAGCGACGCCAGCGCGATGACTTCCGCCACCACAGGCGCGAGATAACGGCGTCCATCCGCCACTTGGCGGACCGCCCGCACCAGTTCGGTCGATGCGCACGCCTTGGTGATGTAGCCACTTGCACCCGCTTCGAGCAGGCGCTTCGGAAACGGCGCTTCGCTGACCATCGTCACAATGACGATGCGCGTCGGCAGCTTCAGTTTGCGCGCGCGCTCGGTGACCTCGATGCCACTGACCCCAGGCATGTGCACGTCGACCAGCGCGACATCGGGCTTGAGCGAGCGCAGCAATGCGAGTCCGTGCTCGCCGTCGCTTGCCTCACCGACGACCTCTATGTCGGGCTGCTGCTCCAGGATCATGCGGAACCCGGTCCGCACCAGTTCGTGGTCGTCGATCAACACGACGCGCATCATCGCTCTGCTCCCTGCACCGAATCCCTGCGGTCAAGTCTGTCGATATCGCGAGGGCGAGGCAAGCGGCATGCCGATGCGTCCGAGTGGACACAGCGCAGATTGTCAACCGCGCAACGTGGAGGGTGCACCCGCGCACATTCGGCAAAGACGAAATCGTGTAGGACTTCCGCTCAATCTCGAGCCAGCCGCAGCGCGCGTCAGCTTTGGCGGGCCGAGTTGGTCGGCGCGACAGTCGAGAAGCGAAGCGTTCGTGCACGGATCGATTCGAGCAGATTCGCGAACGGGGTATTCGCGTAGTAGCTCTGCACGCTGCTCCAGTTGACGAAGTGCACCACCGAGCGCATGACGAAGTCCGACGCCTGGATCTCGACGGAAGCCTTCTGCCTGGCGTGCTCTTCGAGCTCGCCTGCCCAGACGACGATCCCCTCGCCCTGCACGATGCGCACGACCACCCCCCGCAGCTTGCCCTCGGCATCGACGGCGAAGTCGCCTTCGACGGCGCTGCGCAGATCATGCATTTCCATGAGATCCCCTTTCGCTCTGGCCTTGGCGACGCGCATCGCCCCGTTCGCACGGGACTCAGGAATGGAGCAGATGCATTGACCTGACCTCGACACAACCCGACAGCCGCGTCGGATGATGCCATCGTCACGTCGGAATTCTGCACATTACGAGGCTTTTCGACGCAGCCAAGGTTCGTGTCGTCGCCGCCAGGAAGACGGTCGCGTGAAACTTTCGGAGCAAAACGAAAAAGCCATTCTGCCCGCAGCAAGCGGGCAGAAGGCTATCGACATCAACTCGGAAGTTCGCGCTCCGACATGGGCATGCAGGAGAGTGAACAAAGACTCAGAGTGTGCGCTCGAAGTCCTTCACATGCTTCTCGGCTTCATCCTTGGCCATGCCGTAGCGCTCCTGGATCTTGCCGGCGAGGTATTCGCTGTTGCCTTCGGCGACCTGAAGGTCGTCGTCGGTCAACTTGCCCCACTTCTCCTTGAGGGTGCCGGAAAGCTGTTTCCACTTGCCCTTGATTCGATCTTCGTTCATGGATTTCTCCTTCGCTTCAGTGTTCAGGGGAGTGAGCAAACAGCGCTCACGACGTCTTCAATGCGGACGCGTCGACACTCTTCACGCCCTTGATGCTCCTGGCTGCCGCAACGGCCTTGTCCACGCCGGTCGCGCTTGAAAGAACGCCACTCAGGGTGACCACGCCGTCGACGGTGGTGACACTGATGTCGGTGCTCTTCACGCCATCGGTTGTCGCCAGTTCTGCCTTGACCTTGGTCGTGATCCACGTATCGGTGACTGGCTGCTCGGACGCGTCCTTGCCCATTTCGCCAGCTGGCATCTGCGAGCCTGCGACTGCAGCGCCGCTCGACACCAAAAGTGATCCGGCGACGGCGATGGCGAGCATTCCCATTCGATTCTTCATGACCAACTCCTCGTTGCTTCCCACTGCGTGTGGTGTGGAACAACGATAAGAGGTCGCGGGTGGCTGACGACTGAACCGGGGGGATGCACAGGTCCCGCCGTCATCGTCCGTACAGAAATCCGGCACGCCGACGAACGTCGCTTGCGTTTGGACGTCGGTCGCTGCACCGCGACTGCTCAGGTTCGGCGCGCTCGCGGCAAGATCGCGCGCTGGGCTTTGCAGGTCTCGTACAGCGAACGGCTCAGTCGCCGAGCAGGAACTCGCGAACGGGCGGCAACGATTCCATCGGCGACTCTTCCTGCGGCACGTGGCCCAGGTTCCGGAACGATACGACACGGCTGTTGCGCAGGTTCTTCGTGTAGTCGGCAGCGTTGGCAACCGGGATCATCGCATCGCGTTCGCCCCAGACAAGAAGTACGGGCGCCTCGATGCGCGCCAGCAGTGCCTCGGGCGGCTGCAGACGTGTCTGCCGCATGCGTTCGAGCACGGCACCGCGAACACCTGGCGCGAGCATGAGATCGTGGTAACGCGTGACCGTTTCCTCGCTGAGCCGCGTGCGATCCCCATAGCTCGGCGCCAGATTCATGCGCAGCACCGATTTCGGCAAGACGTAACGCATGATGCCCATGATCGATGGGACGGCCGGTGGCTTGCCGTACTCGAATCCCGGGCTTGCAAAACCATCCGGGGCGACGAGCACGAGTTTGTCCAGGCGATCCGGATGCTGAGCGGCAAAGTTCCATGCGATGCGCCCGCCGATCGAATTGCCGATCACGCTGGCGCGTTCGAGTCCGAGCTTGTCGAGCAACGCAAGCAGCAAGCGAACGGTGCGCGCATCGGTGTAATCGCCCGATGCATCAGGTGGCGACAGCCCGGTTCCCGGCAGGTCGAAACGAATCACGCGCATCCGGTCATCAAGGCCGTTCGACCACGCTTCCCAGGTGTGCAGGCTCGAACCGAAACCGTGCAGCATGACCACCGCAGCTGCATCACGCGGGCCATCGTCGCGGACGTGCAGGCGCAAACCATCGACCTCGACCATGTCGGCCGGCGCACGCAAGTACGTTGCCTCAAGCGACTCGCGACTTCGGTCCGGCGTCCACAGCAGCATTGCGGAACCAGCAACTGCGGCAAGAGAAATGGACGTGATCATCATGAGCTTCTTCAAGCGGTAGTGTTCCAGCAAGCCGCGATACCGGCGTACCGGGTCGCCATGCGAAGACCGATTGTAAAACACTCCACCCGTGCAGGGCGCCACGAACGCAACAGCTGTCACTGAATTGGCCATCGCCACTCTGAGCGCGCGTGACTGCATCGCTGCATCCGGTTGCTGACGAAACAGATTCCGTCATCTTCGTCAGGGGGCTTGCTGGCTCCCCGGTTGTTGCCGCGGGTATTGCGTCCTGCGCGGACGTCGCGCCAGGCATCGCTCGTCGCTGCGCGCAACCGGGTCATGCGCGCCAGGATTCAAGAAGAGTCCATGGCGGATTCATCAGACGGCGCCGATGGCGGCCAAGGACAGGACACCCACCGCGCCAAGTGCAACCCAGCCGGGGTGACGACCGCGAGTACCCACGAGCACGAGCAGTGCGCCGGTCAGGAACGCTGCGGCAGTTGCCCGCAATACCGAATTTGCCGACAGAGCGACTCCCGGATCTTGCGCGAGTTGCCACAGCAATCCGGCCAAGGCCCAACCGAACACCGACGCCAGATGCCACGTGGCCCAAAGAATCCGCACGTTGCGCCCCTGCAGCGGTGGAGCCGGCAAGGAAGGAACAACCGACGATTGGCGCAGATGCCGAAAGATCAGCCACTCGCCAAGAATCGAGTGCACGATGCCAGTGAATATGGCGAGAACTGCAGCGGTAGCGAGCACAGTCTGCATGGTCATCCTGAGGAATGTTTTCGGCTGAGCGGGCGAGGATGTCTGGCCGAGTGGCCGGGGCTGGCGATAATGCACCTCGCACGCAAAGAAGAGACGTGATGGCCGTCCGTTGGCGCGCCGCGTAAAACGCTAGGCCGCACCCTGCGAAGCCGGACCTCCCAGGCCAACACGTTTTGCCGCTATTGCCTCAACCTCAACGAACCAAGCTGGATCAACCAGCTGAGACACGAACACCGCCGTAGATGCTGGACGGTGCGTTCCCAGGTGCTTGATCCTTGCTGCTCGCACCGCGTCGCCATCGTGTCCTGCAACCATGAACGTGGTGAGCTTTATGATGTCAGTGGCGTCGAGCCCATGCCCCTGCAAAAGCGTGACGATGTTCGCGAAGACCTGATCTGCCTGTTCCGCCATCGAGGATGGCGTCACGCCATCCGGGCGAACACCAAGTTGACCCGAAAGATACACAAGGCCGGTACCTGACGGCACCGACACCGTATGGCTGTACAGGCCGAGTGGCGCATGCACGCCAGGCGGATTCGAGAAAACGAGGGGCATGTCGGTTCCGTGCGTTTGAAGGGGAAGCCACTGCCGCTGATTCTAGCGGGCGCGAACCAACAGCATGAAGACGATGCCTGAAAAGGATGAGCGGAACGCGCAGCAAACGAAGCTCCAAGAGACGATCTCGACAAGCCCATTCAACAGGGGCAGACCTGCAGTGACAGGAAAGCACGGTGCAAAGACGTCGCTCTCGCGCGGCGGGCGGGCAGTCTCCTGCGGAACCGTCGGGACTCACGCGCCCCGCCATTCTGGTGTGGCGACGACCACAAGAAGCACGTCTAGTGCCGCGAACAACGCGAGCGATGCCAGAGAAAGCGCATTCCACTGCCAGCGCAGACCGGGACAGGCACCGCAAAAGTCTAACTACGGGTGGCGGCACACGCTCCGTTCATGGCTGATCGAGACAGCGTTGCAGCCCACCATCTGTTCGCGACTGAAGTCCTCTTCAAGGAGCGACCAGACCACAGCCTGCGTCGCTTCGGCAATCCGAGGACGCGAACGGGCACTGCGGCGACGTCCCGTGCACGGGCGCTGTGCCGTGCGCGCCTGGTACACGCGTCGGCCTGCGCAGCGACGCAACTCGGCACATCGTGCGCGGTGACCGTTCAATCTGTCGGCCGGTCGCGCGCGAGGAAAAGCCCGCCCGATGAAGGTGCTGAATCTGGTAGCGTTGATGCTGGGTCAGGTGCGCGTAGCTCGTGTGCAGGTCCACGTGGCGGTGAAGCTGTGCAGGCTACCGCGCCTGCGCCACGTCACGTGGTCAGGTGGCGCCCTTCAAAGTTCAATCTGTCGCCGGAGTTCCGCAAAGTGATCTACACGACCAACGCGATCACGTCGCATATCATGGTCATGCGCAATTACACGCGCAACCGACGAGCATTCCGCAACGACGACTCCGCACTGGAGTCGACCTTCTTGGCGATTCGGGAAGCATCAACGAACGGAAAGTCGATTCATCACTGGAAGCCGGCGCTGCAGAGATTCCAGGTGAGGTTCCGCGCCGCGCGCGTACCATTGGCAGCACTGTGAAAACACGGGTACACAGTTCGCTTGACAGACTCCGGAGTGGCGGTAGTCGCAAGCAAAGCTTTTCCACACCTGCAGGCATGCCACAGTGCACAAAAGAGTGATTCGGAACGGGCTGATCGCTGCCGGCGTCATGAATATCGCCGGCGTCTTGCTGTTCTCTCGCGCATTCACGAATACCGCGATCAACCAGGCGGATCCGGTGGTGATGTCGAACTTCGGGTTGCTGATGATCGTGGTGTGGGGCCTGGCCTACATCGGCGCTGCCTCGGTCACGTCCAGTATCAAGTGGCTCGCTGGCGCGTTTGCGCTGGAGAAACTCGTATATGTTGTCGTCTGGATCAGATGGCTTTCTGATAACAGCCTCACGCAACTCTATTCGAAGGATCCGATGGCCGCCGCATTCTTCAGTATTTATGGCGCCAATGATCTGATGTTTTTATTGTTCTTCGCGTGGGTCTTCCGCAAGCAGAGCAGTCCCGCCTAGCCTGGTTCCTTATGTTTCAACAGGTTGCGGATGCAACTGGCGGAGAGAGTGGGATTCGAACCCACGGCAGGCTTGCACCTGCGGCAGTTTTCAAGACTGCTGCCTTAAACCACTCGGCCATCTCTCCGTTGCACGTTGCATGGTCACTTCGTTCTGCCCACTGCCGCCGGCAGTTTGACTCGGGGCTCCTGCCCCTCGCCCTTCGGGCCATCGACGTACCGTCGATGTTTGCTTCGGCATCCTGCCTTCGCGATCAAGACTGCTGCCTTGAACCAGTGGGCCATCTCACGAATTTCTTCCTCGCCGCAGATTCTAGCTCAGCCGCGTGACTCCGCCCATGTACGGCAGCAATGCGGCGGGTACGTCGATACTGCCATCGGCGTTCTGGTAGTTCTCCATGACCGCGATCAGGGCGCGACCGATGGCGACGCCAGAGCCGTTGAGCGTGTGTACGAGTTCGGGTTTGGCGCTTTCCGGATTGCGCCAGCGCGCAAGCATGCGGCGGGCCTGGAAGTCGGTGCAGTTCGAGCACGACGAGATCTCTCGATAGGTCTGCTGGCTCGGCAACCAGACGTCGAGGTCGTAGGTTTTCGCGGCAGCGAAGCCCATGTCGCCCGTGCACAGCAGCATGCGGCGGTACGGCAGTTCGAGCTTCTCGAGCACAACTTCGGCACAGCGCGTCATGCGCTCGTGTTCGTCGGCGCTCTGCTCGGCGCGCGTGATGCTGACCAGTTCAACCTTCTCGAACTGATGCTGGCGGATCATGCCGCGCACGTCACGTCCGCCCGACCCCGCTTCGGCGCGGAAGCACATCGAGTGCGCGGTCATGCGCAGCGGCAGTTGCGCAGCATCGACAATGCTGTCGCGCACGATGTTGGTCAGCGGCACTTCCGCGGTCGGGATCAGATAGCGCTTCGACTCGTTCACTTCAAGCGAGAACAGGTCTTCCTCGAACTTCGGCAACTGGCCGGTACCGAGCATCGACTCCTCGTTGACGATCAGCGGTACGTTGTTCTCGGTGTAGCCGTGTTCGCCGGAGTGCAGATCGAGCATGAACTGCGCGAGCGCGCGATGCAGTCTGGCGAGCGGACCACGCAACACCGTGAAGCGCGCGCCGGAAAGTTTCGCGGCCGTTTCCGCATCGAGCCAGCCATTGCGCGCGCCGAGTTCGACGTGGTCCTTTACGGCGAAATCAAACGCGCGCGGCGCGCCCCAGCGATGCTGCTCGACGTTGCCGGTTTCGTCGTCTCCACGCGGCACCGAATCGTCAGGGAGGTTTGGAACCAGCAGCAGTGTCGTTGCCAGTTGCTGCTGGATCTCGGCCAGCTCGATCTCATTGGCCTTCAGTTGATCGCCGATACCGGCGACCTCCGCCATCAGCGCGGCAACGTCGTCGCCCTTGCCCTTGGCGATGCCGATCGACCTGGAACGCGTATTGCGCGAGTTCTGCAGGTCCTGCGTCTTCACCTGCGCGGCCTTGCGCCGCGCCTCGAGCGACTCGATCGCCGGGGTGTCGAGGGCGTAGCCACGCAACGCGAGTCGTTCGGCGACGACGTCGAGTTGCGCACGCAGCAGGGCCGGATCGAGCATTGCAGGATTTCCAGGACGACAACGAGGCGCGGATTATCGCCGCGCACCTGTCGATCGGCAAATCGACGCGCTATCGGCGTCGACCGAGCCACGCCGCAATGCCGATGCCGGCGAGCAGCCAGCCGATGCTCTGGTCAAGCAGGTTGCCGATGGCAAAATCGAGCGGAAACCGGAACCAGTTCCACTGCGGCACGATGTTGAGCAGCCAGCCGAACACACCGAACGCTGCGCTGCCGAGCACACGCGCGCCGAAGCTCCACGCGGTCGCGGCAAGCAACGTGGCGACGATCAGCGCGCCGAGCAGGTTGGACACATACTGCCTGGCCAGATTCGGCGTCATGTCCATGGCATTCGCCTGCGGCTCACTGACGACGACGAACGAAAAGCGATTGGCCTTCGCCTTCTCGACCCAGGCATTGACGAAAGCTTCGTCGTCCATTTTCGACGAGTCGATACCCGGCAATGCATAGATTCCGGCCTCGGGTGTGCCTTGTGCAATCGCCGCGATGACCACGTCTTCATTCTGCGGCTGCACGAAACCCATCTCGCCGATGGGCAACAGCATGTGTGAAGCGAACTGCCAGAAAAACAGGATAGTCGCGCCGATCAGTGCAGCAATGCCGATACGCATGTCGATCCCCGGCCGAAATGGTCAGCGCACGCTACGCCTGAACAAGCGCACCATCAAGCGGCGCTCAGCGTCGATCAATCGCATCAACAGGCTTGGACTCGGACACGACGGCGGCCGGCGCGTGATCGACCAGCATCAGCGTGATCGCATCCAGCTCGGCGGATGCGCGCGCGCTGCCGGCCGGTGCGTCGTAGTTGTTGAGCAGGATGGCGAAGGCGAGGCGTTCGTTGGCCTGTGTGAGGACGTATCCGGCCAGCGAATACGTAAAGCGCATGCTGCCGGTTTTTGCATGCACCCTGCCCTGCGCATTCGAGCCGCGCAGGCGTCCGGTCAACGAACCATCGACTCCGGCTTCCGGCAGGGATTTGCGGAATGCGGAATGCTCGGCGGCACTGCCATGGTGGACGAGAAGCTGAACCATCGCATTCGCCGACACCAGATTGCGGCGCGACAGACCGGCGCCGTCTTCGATCAGTGCGTGGTCGGGCGAGATGCCGATCGAGCTCAGATACAGTCGCAAGGCATCGATACCGCGCCACTCACTCGAACGGAAGCGCGCGCTGTCGGTGCCGGCGGCGAGTTCGTTCGAGCGTGCATTTGCACCGACCATCAGCAACAGGTTGTGCATGTACAGGTTCTGAGAGATTTTCATGCCGCGCATGACCAGTTCGGCGATCGTCGGCGACCACACCGTGGCTACGCGCTCGAGTTTTTCCTTCCCCAGTGCTTCATCGACCTCGGGCCAGTAGACACTGCGTGTGTTGCCGGCAACCGTCACGCCCTGGCGCAGCAAGGCGGCGCGCAGCTGCTCGGCGGCGATACGAGCGGGATCGTCGAGCGCGATGCGATAGGTCTGCGCACCGGCGTCGCGGGCGATCGTGCCGAACGCGTGCAGGACCGATTCGCCGGGTCGACGAATCAGGCTGACATCACTGATCGCACGTGATGCATCCGTGCGGATGGCATTGACGGTTGCGGGCGCCGACGTCGGCGGATCGAACACGAGGCGTGCCTTCGCGCCGGGTTGCGCCGCTGGCGTGATGGCAACGCGTACAACATTTTCATCGACGCTGAGGGCCGAAGCTGGCGCACCGAACCAGGTCTGCAGGTCGGCTGCTTCCCAGCCGTTGCCGTAGCGCGGCGCGGCGAACCAGGTCGCATCGGCGATGAGATCACCGCGAACATGGGTGACGCCGGATTTGCGCAGTTCGATCGCCAGCGTGTCTGCCCATGACACGCGCTTGTCCAGGCCGAGTGAAGGATCGCCATAACCGACCAGTACGATGTCGCCGCGCAGCTCGCCGTCGCGTGACGGCCTGGCTGTTGCGAACAGCGTGGTCGCCACGCGATGGTCATCCGCGAACACCTCGAGGGCGAGCGCGGCGGTGAACAGTTTCGCGGTCGAGGCAGGCGTCAGGAGTTTGTCGGCATCGTGCGCATAGATTGTCTTGCCGCTATCGAGCGAAACAACCGCGATGCTCCAGGCTGCCGACGCAAAGCGCGGCTCGGCAATGAATCGCTCGATGCGTGCGTCGACACCGCGATCGATCGGTGTTTCGACTTGTGCGGCAGCCGTACCGGCAGCCAGCACTGCAGGCAGCACGGCCACGCACAAGAAAGAGGCGAATCGACTCATGCTGCGCAGTCCGCGATCATGAATCTCGGCCCCGCGCGAGCTTGCGCGCGGCACGCAGCGCATCGAGCTTCTCGGCGATCTTCGCCTCGAGTCCGCGTTGCACCGGCTGGTAGAACTCGCGACCGTGCAGCGCATCGGGCAGGCATTGCTGATCGAGCGCGACGCCGCCTTCGGCGTCGTGGTCGTACTGGTAACCCTTGCCGTAGCCAAGTCCTTTCATGAGCTTGGTCGTCGCATTGCGCAGGTGCATCGGCACCTCAAGCGTGCCGTTGGCCTGCACCTCAGCCTTGACCGCATTGAACGCGGCATAGCCGGCATTGCTCTTGGCGGCGACGGCCAGATAGATCACCAGCTGCGCGAAGGCGAGCTCGCCTTCCGGTGAACCGAGGCGGTCGAACGTGTTCCACGCTTCCAGCGCGAGGGTCAACGCGCGCGGATCGGCGAGACCGATGTCCTCGATCGCCATGCGCGTGAGCCGACGCGCGAGGTAGGCTGGATCGACGCCGCCATCGAGCATGCGCACGAGCCAGTACAGCGCCGCATCGGGATCCGACGAGCGCACCGACTTGTGCAATGCCGAGATCTGGTCGTAGAACTGCTCGCCACCCTTGTCGAAGCGCCGCGTGCGGTCGGCCAGCACTTGCTGCAGCGTGGCCTCGTCTATCGTGCGGCCTTCGGCCAGTTCGGCGGCGATTTCGAGCAGGGTCAGCGCGCGGCGCACGTCACCGTCGGCAGCGAAGGCGATCTGTGCCAACGCCTCGTCGCTGATGTCGAGCGCGAGTTCGCCGAGTCCACGTTCATGATCGTCCAGAGCGCGGCGCAACGCGGCGACAATGTCCTCGACCGACACCGCTTCAAGCACGTGCACGCGACAGCGCGACAACAATGCCGAGTTCAGTTCGAACGACGGGTTCTCGGTGGTCGCGCCGACCATCACGATCACGCCACGCTCGATATGCGGCAGGAACGCGTCCTGCTGGCCCTTGTTGAAGCGGTGCACCTCGTCGACGAACAGCACCGTGCGCCGCCCGGCGACGAAGTTGGCCTCCGCTTCGGCCAGTGCGGCGCGCACGTCCGGCAACCCGGACATTACGGCCGAGATCGCCTTGAAATCGGCATCGGCGTAGTGCGCGAGCAGCAGCGCGAGCGTGGTCTTGCCGCAACCCGGCGGACCCCACAGGATCATCGAATGGACCTTGCCGCTCTCGATCGCGCGGCGCAGCGACTTGCCTTCGGCGAGCAGGCGCGACTGGCCGACAATCTCGTCGAGCGTGCGCGGACGCATGCGTTCGGCCAGCGGCTTCATGCCTTGCGGCGCGGTGAACAGCGAGTCTTTCGGTGGTGCGGTGCGACGGGCCATGCCGTGATGATACGGAAAGCTGCGCGCGATACGTTCGGCGGCGGTGAGATCGGCCTTCAGTGGAGGCGGGGCATCGGGACTGAAGTCCCTGCCACAATGATCCGTCGAGCCTTGCCCGCTTTCATGGGAGCGACTTCAGTCGCGAAGCCTTGCGTCATGCCGGCTCATGAGCATCGGGACTGAAGTCCCTCCCACAACAGCGCGGAGAATTCGTCATCGAAGTCCCTCCCGCGACAGCAGCGGACTTTGTAGAGGCCCGAATCTCGACGGCGATTGGACGCGGCGTCAGCGCTCGCCTGATGCAATCAATGACGACTCCCACAGGCGACCGCTGAGCTTGGCTTCAGGCTTTCGATATGCGTCGCGCGAGTTCGCCGGGCCGATGCCGGTACCAGCCTGGATCCGAGTAATCGCCCGCGACGACGTCGTCGCGCACCTTGATCACGGTGAACATGCCGCCCATCTCGATGTTCCCGAACGGGCCCTTGCCCATCATCATCGGCAAGGTGTTCTCGGGTCCCGGCATCATCGTCGCGTGGTCCTGATGGCCGTGCATGCCGTCGCGACCCATCGCCATGTAACCCGGCAACAGCTTGCGCACACGCGCCTCGACGCCGCTCTGGTCAACGCCGACCACGTTCGGCACGTCGTGTCCCATCGCATTCATCGTGTGATGCGCCATGTGGCAATGCATGGCCCAATCGCCGGGCACCGCGACGAACTCGAGATCACGAGTCTGGCCGACGCCGACGATCTCGGTCACTTCGGTGCGCCACAAGGCTTCGCGCCAGCGGCCGCCGTCACCGCCGGTCACTTCAAACTGCACGCCGTGCACATGCACCGGATGGTTCCACATCGACAGGTTGCCGACACGGATGCGCACGCGCTCGCCACTGCGCGCGACCAGCGGTTCGGTGGCCGGGTAGACCTTGCTGTTGAAGGTCCACAGATCGAACTCGGTCATGATCGCCGGGTCGGGGCGATAGGTGCCCGGATGCAGCGCCCAGTTATGCAGCAGGATCACGTAGTCGCGATCGATCGGCACGCGCTCGCCGTCCTTCGGGTGGATGATGAACATGCCCATCATGCCGAACGCCATCTGCGTCATTTCGTCGGCGTGCGGGTGGTACATGTGGGTGCCGTGCTGGCGCAGCGTGAACTCGTAGGCCCAGGTCTCGCCGGGCTGGATCGGCGGCTGGTTCAGGCCGGACACGCCGTCCATACCCGATGGCAGCAGGATGCCGTGCCAGTGGATCGTGGTCGCCTCGGGCAGCCGATTGGTGACGAGGATGCGCACGCGATCGCCTTCGACCGCCTCAATGGTCGGACCCGGCGTGGAGCCGTTGTAGCCCCAGCATTTCGCCGTGCTGCCTGGAGCGAACTCGTGCTCGATCTCTTCGGCAATCAAGCGGTATTCCTTGACGCCGTCGACCATGCGGTAGCCGAGCGTGCGACCGTTCAAGGTGCGCACCGGTGTGTGGCCGCGTCTGCGCTGCGCCTCGGCAGGCTTGCCGTCTGCCCCCGCGGTGCTTGGTGAAGTCTGGGCGTAGGCGCTGCTGGCGAGTGTCGCCGCAGCGGGAATCACTGCGGCGACGCCTGCGCGGCGAAGCAGTTCGCGTCGGCTCATGCTCATTTGGATTCTCCGTGTTTGCCGTGGTCGTGGTGTTGGATTTTCGGCTTGTCGGCCGGCGGTGCGGGTGGCATCGCATGGCCGTCGTGCATCGCTTCGTCGGACGGGGTTGCGGGTGGCATCACGTGACCCTCGACCGTCGCGTCGTCGGCCGACGTTGCGGGCGGCATCACGTGGCCCTCGTGCGTCGCGCCGTCGGCCGGCGTTGCGGGTGGCATCACGTGGCCCTCGTGCATCGAATCGTGTGTCGACGGGTTCGCATCGATTCCGAGCAGCGAGCGCGCATCGACCAGGCTCGACTCGGCGAGCGGCAAGCGTGCGCCGATGGCGCGTTCGAGTGCGCTGCGCGCGCTCCAGTAATCGCGCAGCGATTCGAACAAGCCGATTGCCGTCGCGTACTCGTCGATGCGCGCATCGAGCAATTCGAACACGCCACGCAGCATGAAATTGACGTCTTCCTGCGTTCGCGCGACCACCGCGGCACGCCGCGGCAACAAGCGTTCGCGATAGTCGATCACGCGCGCTCGTGCACTCTGCATGCGCTGCCAGGCCAGTTCGACCTCGGCATCGACTTCGTGACTGAGACGCCGCGGTTCGGCGATGCTCCAGGTGTGCAGATATCCTGCACGCGCAAAGCTGCCCTGCCCCTGATGGAACAGCGGCAACTGGATCGACAGGGTCGGTCCGAGCAGCCGCGAGCCATCCGGCTCGCGTTCGGCTTCGATGCCGACCTCGAATTCGCC
>JBBSOU010000031.1:0-29557 GCA_038259445.1 Lysobacterales bacterium
CGGGCGCGGAACGATGCGACGCGAATGCCGGGAGGCAATGCGCGAACCTGCCCTTCGATGTACTCGAGAACGGCCGAGATATCGAGCGCGAACAAGCCATCACTGGCCGGCGTGCGTTCTTCCGGCAGATAGCCGGGACCACGGTCCCCATCGACATCGACCGGGTGCGCGGCAACACCGCCTATCGAGACCTTGCGCAACTCGCAGCTCGGTGCGAACGCGCGCGTCAATGCGATCACGTCGACCAGTTCGCGCTGGGTGAAGCGGTACGGATTGGTCAATGCCAGCAGCAACGCATAGGCGTAGGCATGCCGCGCACTGATCGCCGGACCATTGTTGCCATCCTCGACCGTTCGATCTTCGAGCCCGCGCGAAGCGATGAAGCGGTAGACGTCATGCAGTCCCTGCCAGGCGCCACGTGGTGGCGTGCGGTAGAGCAAGTACGCCTTGTGCAATCGCGCGCCACCATGAATCAGTGCGCGGATACCGGCAAGCGCCACCGGCTTGCCCTTGAGCAACGGCACCGATCCGGACGGCGCACAGAAGTCGTGCACAACCAGCCGATAGCCGAGGGCAAGTTCGGACTGGAACTCCTGGGCGAGCGTGCCGAGCTCGGCGCGCTGCGGCGGCAGCGGAAAACTCGCGCCGACGATCTGCTTGTCGACCAGTGCAGCCAACTGCGATACCGGTGTGCGCAGGATTTCCAGTGCATCGAGGCGCTCACCCGGCGCGATCCGCAAGTGGTTGATCGCCCGCAAACCCTCGACAAGCATGCGCGCCGTTGCCGAAAAATTGGCCAGCGGCAGCGACGCCACCCATGAGCGTAGCGCGCGCGTATCGGTTGCGAAGTCTCCCGCACGCGGCGCGCGGCGCTCCGGAACGTCTCGCAGTAGTCGGCGATGAAGGTCGGTCATCGGTCTGGTCCCTGTCCCTGTTCAGTCTATCCGCTCTGAAGAGTCACCGCACCGGATCGAGCGAGTGGACACAAACTCAGGAGGTGGCGTCGAGTGCGGCGCGCAGGAGTCGCGAGAGCAGCGATTCGCGCCATCCGCGCGGCGCCGCCAGTCCCATGCGCGCGAGGGCGTCGGCATGTGTCCCGCGCGGCGTGAGAATCGCCCAGGCCAGTGCCGGCCAGCCCGCCGGATGACTCGAATGGGCGCGCAGCCAGAGCAGCGCGGGCATCAGTCGCCGCTCGATCGCGTCGAAATCGCTGCCAAAGGGATAGTCGGGCAACGACCCTGCCCGCTTCGCCTCGGCAAGCCGCTGGCGCACCCCATCCGGCGTGTTTCGACGCCAGCGCTGGGGAACCTGAAAATCGCCAGGAAGCTTCTTCGCCTGCTGCGCGGCGGTAACGAGGTCGTCGACGAATCGGCCATCGGCGATCGAGAGCATGGCGATGACGCATTCCTGGTCGGTGCGACCACGGAGGTCGGCAATGCCGTACTCGGTGACGAAGATATCGCGCAGGTGCCGCGGAATCGTCGTGTGGCCGTAGTTCCAGCGGATATTCGAGACAACGCCCGAGTTTTCATTTCGCGTCGCGCGCAGCATGAGGATCGAACGCGCGTCGTCGAGTGCATGCGACAGTGCCACGAAGTTGTACTGGCCACCGACACCGCTGACCAGTCGTCCGTCCGCGAGCGCATCGGAAGCCGCCGCGCCGAGCGCGGTCGCGATCATGCAGGTATTGAAGAAGCGGGCATCGCGGCGCTGGATGCGCCCGAGTGCTTCGGCGCCACGGGTGAGTTCGTTGATCGATGAAATCCGTTGCATCGATAGCCCGGCATGGTCCTCGCCGGCGAGCGCATGCAGCCACTCGTAGAGTCGCGTCGAACCAAGTACAAACCCGCCCTGCAGCCAGGTGCCGCCGCGCAACGCGCGCCCGCTCATGATCACATCGAGCTTTGCCAGATTGTCGGCATCATCGAGATCCGAGCCGAATCGCCTGCCGTCGCCGAGTGCGACTTCGTCACCGTCGCAGCGGGTGTCGGTCGGCAACAGGCCGAGGCGCACGAGCCGCGCACACTCGGCGGCGTCGACCCGGCGCGGCAACATGTGCACCGCGAACAAGCGCTGCGCATCGCCCGGCCGCAACGTCGACGCGATCAGGCTCGCATCGATGGCCTGCTGGAGCGGTGCATCCTCGTACACGCAACGCACGAGGATGCCGGCGTCGCGCAGATGCATGAATCCATCCATGACCATTTCGCTCGATCCATTGAGTCCGACAACGAACGGATCGAGTCCGCCGCATGCTGCCGACGCAGCCGACGCGGCTGCGTCCTCGTTGAGCGAGGCGATCGCCGCGGCGTATTCCCCTGAGCGGCGATGGCGCAGCAGCAAGGCATGAACAAGCGCATCCGACAAGGCGCCGATACCGATCTGCAGCGTGCCGCCATCGCGCACGAGCGTGCTGGCATGCAGACCGATTGCATGTTCGACCTCATCGACGTCCTCGCGTGGAATCGCGAACAGGCGCTGGGGCTTGCCGGCATCGTCAACGAGCACGTCGAAAAGCTGCACCGGCACGTCGGCATCGCCACCGAGGAAGGGCAACTGGTCGTTGACAACACCGACCAGCAGCGGACGACGACCGCCGGCTTCATGGATCCGGTCGAGCAGGTCGAGCGTCACGTCAGGATTGCAGCTGAGACTGATGCGATCGCCGCGCCGCGCGACCAGCTGGACGACGACATTGATGCCCGCTTCGGCGAGGCGTCGTGCCACCTGCGTGTAGTTGAGGCTTGTGTAGTCCTGCTGTGCGCAGGCCGAATGCAACATCGCGCCGGACTGCAAGTAGAACTCGTGGACGCGGATGTTGGCCGGCAACCGATCGGCACGCATTGCCGCGACATGATCGAGCGACTCGTAGTCCGCGCCGAAATGCCGGTCGAGAAACGGGCGCAGGAAGCGTTGCTGCAAATCGCCTGCTGCACTCGGCAGCGCGAGCGAAAGCGCGGTATGCATGGTCAGCGTGAGGTCCGCATCAGCGGCAATACGCCGGTAAAGTGCATTGATCAACGCATTCGGCTTGCCGAGTCCGAGCGGCGCAGCGAGGATCACGGCTGCACCGGTATGCGCGAGAATGTGCTCGACGCAGGTCGCCGTTTGGTTCAGCTCGATCGTTTCGCCCACGTCACGCTCCTCATTGTGGCAGCCCCGAATGCTACTGTGACCGGCATCCGGACGTCGTGCGCTGCGCACGCTGGGCGTTTCCTTGGGTATCATCGCGGCGCAAGGGAGGATTGCCATGGGCGAGCGCTTCAAGATCGCGATCGTCGGCTCCGGGCCGGGCGGCCTGTCGGCTGCGGCACGTGCAGCGGAACGCGGTGATTCACACGTGCTGCTCGAAGCCGAGCCGCATCTGTCGAATACGATCTACCGCTACCAGAAGGGCAAGTACGTGATGGATGAGCCCGGCATTCTGCCGTTGCGCTCGCCGATTCCGTTCTCTGCCGGCCTTCGTGAAACGATCCTCGGGGCATGGGACGAATCGGCCGCCCGGCTGAAGGTCAATGTGCGCCATCGCCACGAGGTTTCGACGATCAAGCGCCGCGATGACGGCATCTTCGACATCACGTGCGGCAATGGCGCGTGCTTCGAAGCCGAAGCCGTCGTGCTCGGCATCGGCCTGCAGGGCAACCTGCGCAAGCTCGGCGTGGCCGGCGAAGATCTGCCGTTCGTGCAATACCAGCTCGATGATCCGGAAGCCTACGAAGGCGAGACCATCGTCGTCGTAGGCGCCGGTGACGCCGCGATAGAGAACGCCATCGCGCTGGCGAAGCAGAACAATGTCGTCATCATCAACCGCAAGGACGAGTTCACGCGGGCCAAGAAGGGCAACGAAGAGGCGATCCTCAAGGCGATCGCCGACGGCGTCATCGAGTGCTACTACAACTCAGGGCCCGAGCGCGTCGAAGCGCTGAGTGCTGGCCGCAAGCCCGGCCGCATGATCCTCAACACCGGCAGCGGGCGCGCGCAGATCCTGCTCGATCGCGTGATCGCCCGACTCGGTGCGACTGCACCGCGCGGGTTCGTCGAGGCCTGCGGGGTTGTCTTTCCGAACAAGGATCCTGCCTCCGTTCCGGCAATCAGCGCGCAGTACGAGTCGAACGTGAAGGGTCTTTATATTGTCGGTGCGCTCGGTGGCTATCCACTGATCAAGCAGGCGATGAACCAGGGCTACGAAGTCGTCGAAACCATCACCGGCAGCAAGGTCGAGCCGGCCGATGCGCCGCTGCTCAAGGCAAAGTTCGCCACGCTGAGCGGATTTCGATCGCTTGAGGAGGCACTCGCGCGCATACAGAACAATGTTCCCGTGCTTTCGCACATCACGCCGCTGCAGTTGCGCGAGTTCATGCTTGATTCGGACATCCGCACGCCGGCCAGCGGCGATACGATCTTCGAGCGCAACGACTACACCAACAGTTTCTATTCGATCGTCGAAGGCGAAGTGCACATCCCGATTCCGGGACACAAGCAACCGGTGATCGTGCGCAAGGGCGAGTTCTTCGGCGAGATGAGCCTGATATCCGGCCGGCGCCGGTCATCGACGGTGACTGCCGGGCCCAATTGCGTCCTCGTCGAGACGCCGCGGCGATCGATGAACCGCTTGATCGCTTCCGTCGAGGCAGTCAAGAAGGAGATTGATCGGGTTTTCATTGTGCGCGCGATCCAGTCACGGTTTGTACCCGAGGCGACCACTGCACAGCTTGCGGAAATCGCCGCGGGCGCGGAACTGACCCGCTACAAGGCCGGCGATGTCGTGTTTCAGGAAGGCGAAGTCGGTGACAGCCTGCATCTGGTGCGCGTGGGCTCACTGACGATCTCGCGAAACATCGGCGGCAAGGACGTCGTGCTGACCTATGTCGCCGCCGGCAATTACGTCGGGGAAATGGCACTTATGGGCGAGTCGCGCCGGTCCGCCACTGCCCGCGCGGCGATCGCCACCGAGACGATCAAACTTGATGGTGACGTGTTCAAACGACTGCTTACCAATTTCCCGGTGCTGAAGCTCCGCCTGCAGAAAGAGTATCGCGAACGCACCGCAGACAATCTGGCGATGATGGCGATGCCGGCCGGCGGTGACATCATTTCATTCCTGATGGCCCAGGGTGCTGGCGAAGCAACCGACATCCTGCTGATCGACGAATCGCTGTGCGTGCGTTGTGACAATTGCGAAAAGGCCTGCGCCGAGACGCACGGCGGCACATCGCGCCTCGACCGCGAAGCCGGACCGACCTTCGCCAATGTGCATGTGCCTACTTCTTGCCGGCATTGCGAACATCCGCACTGCATGAAGGACTGCCCGCCCGATGCGTTGCGACGTGCGCCCAATGGAGAAGTGTTCATAGCCGACAACTGCATCGGCTGCGGCAACTGCGAGCGCAACTGTCCCTATGGCGTCATCCACATGGCGAGCAAGCCGGCGAAAAAGCCCGGCCTGATCCAGTGGCTGCTGCTCGGACGTGGCCCAGGACCGGGAGAAGCACCCTACGACCCCGATGCGAAGAAGGACGGCCTGTCGAAGAAGGCCGTCAAATGCGACATGTGCAAGGATCTGAAAGGCGGCGCGGCCTGCGTGCGCGCCTGCCCGACCGGCGCGGCGATCCGCATCAGTCCCGAGGAATTCCCGGCGTATGCGCAATCGCGGCGGTGAGCATTGGCTGTCGCCACGGTCAGGATCCGCACAACAGGGTCCGGACCTCTCGTCGAGTACGTTTGGAATGGATTTCCTTGACGCATTGCGGATTTTCAGTCGCCATCGGCGAGTACGCCACTCTCTTGCGTGCCCGGTGATCGAGCTGCGCAGGTCTGATGTTGAACTCGCCACACGTGCTCGCGTTGGCGTTGCTGCTGTCGTTGACGCTGTCGTAGGAAACGCCTTCAGGCATGATGCTTTTCGTCACGTCGCCGCGCGCCGCATCTTCGGATCTTCATGCGCCGAATCGCTGTGCCCGCGCGTGTCCTTCGTGGGAAGCGCCGACAGGCGCGATGCTCTTTCGCACGCTGCCGTGCCGGGCATCAGGCTTGAAGGCGTTTTCTGCAACAACCCGCAAGCGCCCGGGAATTTCGCTCAGTTCAGGTCAGAAAGTGAGGCGCGAGAACACGTGCCGAAGAGCCTCGCGCCTGGCGGTGCTTGCCACGAGAGCGGCAGCTGGCGCACTGCGGCAAGGCACGATGCGGCGCATGATGACTCGAGGCAACAGAACCGGGCTCACGTGCCGGGATTACGCGTGAGACCCATGTCCGCAGGCGTAACGCACTTCGTCGGCGATCGTGCGCGTAGGGCAGCGCGTGGAATCACGACACCGCAAAATCAGACCAGGAGTGCGGTGTGCACGAGTCGATCCTGACCCACGCCCGATCACGCTATCTGTGGGTGTCACTTGCGCTGTGCGCGATCTCGCTTGCGCTGTATGTCTGGCACGATCCGGGCATGACACCGAATGGCGGCACCTGGCTCGGCTACACGCTCGGCACGGTCGCGGCAGCGCTGATCGTCTGGCTGATGCTCTTCGGTATTCGCAAACGCAGCTACTCGACCACACTCGGCAGTACGCGAGGCTGGTTGTCGGCGCATATCTATCTCGGTACCGCGCTGATCCTGATCGCCCTGCTCCACTCGGGATTCCAGTTCGGCTGGAACCTGCACACGTTCGCGCTGGTGCTGATGCTGGCGGTGATCTTCAGCGGCTTCTTCGGCGTGTATGCGTACTTGCGCTATCCGACCCTGATGACGCGCAATCGCGAGAACGCCACGCGTGACGCGATGCTTGATGAAATCGGCGAGATCGACCAGAACGCGCTGGCGCTGGCCGATGGAATCGCTCCTGAAATCCATGGCGTGGTGTTGCGCTCGATAGAGAACACGAAACTTGGCGGCGGCGTATGGACGCAATTGCGCGCGCGCGACGGCTCCGACATTGCCATCGCAAGAATACGGGCTGCACTGCAGCAACGTTCGAACACGCAGATCGGCGCCAAACCGGTAGCACTGCAGGCTGGCCAGACCATCGTCGCAATGGTCGACTTTCTCGCCGGCCATGCCGACGACAAGCAAAGCGAAGCGATGCGCAAGCTGATCGACATGCTGTCGCGCAAGCGCGCACTGGCAACCCGAGTCGCGCGCGACATCCAGTACCAGGCGGTTATGGAAATCTGGCTGTATCTGCATGTGCCATTGTCGGTAACGCTGCTCGCGGCGCTGATTGGCCACATCGTCTCCGTGTTCTTCTACTGGTAGGCGCAGGTAACCCATGACGCCGATTGCGAAAGCGACACGCGAGACGGAGCACTGGCAATGCGCTGGCTGATCCGACGCGTCCTGAAGAAGGGCAAGAACTCGATTTCCTACGAGGAAGATACGCACTACGGCGAGATGCTGACGATTGGCCGCGCCTCCGACCAGGCGATCTTCCTGCCGGATATCCGTGCGGCACTCAACCATGCCCGCGTCACCTCGCTCGGCAGCGGCCAGTACCGGGTCGAGTCGCTGATCATTGCCGGCATTCGCGTTAATGGTGAGATCACGTATGCGATCACGGTCGGCGCCGGCGCCGTCATCGAGATCGGTGCGACGCGCCTGACCCTGATCGCCGCCCCGCAGGATCACGATGCCGCCGTGGAAGTCGCTGCCATCGACAAGGGCGAGCAGGCTTTCATCATCGCGTTGCGCAAGAAACCGACGAGCCTTTCCCAGACCTGGATCGGCAAACGCTGGCCATCGTGGGTCGGCTTCGTCACGGTGCTTGCCTTCGGACTGCTGCTGCCGATCACGTCGCATTTCGTGCCGGTCGTCGATACGCTGCTGTCGCACTCGCCACTGCCCTCGACCGCTGCATGGGAAACGGGCGAACTCGACGCTGCACACCGGCATTTCGGCGATGACTGCAAGGCCTGCCACCAGAACGCTTTCCTTATGGTGCGCGACACCGCGTGCACGTCGTGCCATGCGAATACCAAGGCGCACGCCGATCCTGCACTGTTCAACATTTCCGAGCTCGGCGACGCACGGTGTGGAACCTGTCACAAGGACCACAACGGTGAGCGCGGCATGGTCAGTACCGACCAGCGCCTGTGTTCCGATTGCCACGCCGATCTCACGGCGCGTACCGAGGGCGCCAGCCAGATCGTCGACATCTCCGATTTTGGTGACGCCCACCCGCAGTTCCACGTCAACCTTCCCGGCTGGAGTGCAGACGGCGAGTTCACGCCGAAGTCGCTGCCGTGGACCGCTGGTCTGAGGGAGAATTCCGGGCTCAAGTTCAATCATCTCGCGCACCTGAAGGCCGACGGCCTGAACACACCGGATGGACGCAAGACGTTGTCCTGTGCCAGTTGCCATACGCCTGAACCGGGTGGTGCAGCGATGAAACCGATTGCGTTCGAATCGATGTGCCGTGAATGCCACCAACTCGGCTTCGATTCGCTCGCACCTGAGCGCGAGGTGCCCCATGCGGACGTCGCTGCCGTCGTCTACACGCTCGATGAGTACTATGCGCGACGCGGTCTCGAAGGCGGCTACGCCGATGCGCGCGCTCCGATCGTCGTGCAGCAGCGTCGCCGCCCCGGCTCGCCGCCGCTGTCGCGTCAGGAACAGGTCGAGGCACTG
This sequence comes from Lysobacterales bacterium, assembly GCA_038259445.1. Classification (GTDB taxonomy): domain Bacteria; phylum Pseudomonadota; class Gammaproteobacteria; order Xanthomonadales; family Rhodanobacteraceae; genus Dokdonella. The sequence goes on from JBBSOU010000031.1 coordinate 8,615, forward strand.
GCATGGGCGCGCGATCGCGCGCGCGAAGCCGCACGCACGTTGTTTACCGGCAAGGCCTGCGTTACCTGTCACAGCGTCGCGCCGCCTGGCCCCGCCAATGCCGACTGGAAGATTGCACCGGTGCGCGTTTCCGGCATCTGGTACGTCGAGGCGCATTTCACCCATGCGCGACATGAAACGATGGCGTGCGCCGACTGCCACGGCGATGCCGAAACCTCGAAGGCCTCGAACGACCTGCTGATCCCCGGCATCGACAACTGTCGCCAATGCCATGGCGGCGCGACTGCGCAGGGCAAGGTCGCGAGCACGTGCATCGCGTGCCACGACTATCATCGATCACCCGTGCTGACGCTCGACACTGGCGCGAAAAAATAGACCGTGACGTGTTCGTCGTGATCTGCGCGCGCGGTGATTCCAGGCAATAGGCGCGCGCGCGCGTCTGAGCTATCATCTGCGGCGGGGTGCCGCAGGCCAGCGTTTCGCTAGCTACCGGAGGGTTGATGGGGATCGTCAGAATCAGTTCGCTGCTGATCGGTGTGTCATTGCTGATGGCGTGCGGCGGCGGCAGCAATTCGACCAGCGATACCGGCACCAATCCCGGAACCAACCCGGACCCGGGGAACGCTGACGCCGGATGTACGGGCTCATGCGCGAGCGCTGCGTCGTTTCTGACCGCCAATGACGTACGCAAGGTCATCGCGCAGGCGGTCAACGAAGCGCAGGCGCAGGCCACGCCGGTGGTTGTCGCCGTCACTGACCGCGTCGGCAACGTGATAGGCGTCTACCGCATGAACGGGGCGGCGCCGACTGTGCGCATCGGCAGCGACCGCGGTGTCGTCGGCGGTCTCGAGAACCTCGACGTACCGACCGAACTGGCGGCGATCGCCAAGGCCGTGACCGGCGCGTACCTGTCCTCGGAGGGCAACGCGTTCTCGACGCGCTCGGCCAGCCAGATCGTCCAGGACCATTTCAACCCGGGTGAAGACAACACGCCCGGCGGACCGCTGTTTGGTGTGCAGTTTTCGCAGCTGCCATGTTCGGATTTGTCGATGCGCTTCAACGGCGCACCGCGCGTCGGTCCGCATCGTTCGCCACTCGGCCTGTCTGCCGACGCCGGTGGTTTCCCGCTGTACAAGAACGGCGTGCCGGTTGGCGGCATCGGCGTAGCGGGAGATCCCGACTACACGCTCGACGCGAACATCCTCGATCGTGATCGCGATATCGACGAGTTCGCCGCATGGGCGGGAACATTCGATTTCGGAGCGCCATCGAACCGCCGCGCCGACCGCATAACCGTCGAAGGCAAGACCCTGCGCTTCACCGATGTCGAGTTCGCGCAATTGGCACGAGATCCGGCAACCGCACCCGGTTTCGACAGCATTGCGGCACTCGGCAGCGTGATCGAGGTCAAAGGCTACTTCGGTGGCGCGATCGTCGACGGTCTCGCCTTCGGGCAGCAGGCATCCGGCATCCGACCGGACACGGCGGACTACGCCGGCCTCGATGCATTCGTGCTCGACGATGGCGCGGGCAACAACCGCTATGCACCGCGCGACGGCACCGATGGCGCCAGTGCGTTGACCGCGAGCGAAGTGCGCACGCTCATTCAGGAAGCTCTTGCCGTTGCCAACCGCGCGCGTGCGCAGATTCGCCAGCCGCTAAGCACGCCCGCACGCGTCAGCGTTTCAGTGGTCGATACCACCGGCACGATCCTCGCGATCGCGCGTGCACGCGATGCGCCAATCTTCGGCATCGACGTGTCACTGCAGAAGGCACGCACGGCACTGCTGATGTCCTCGGCTTCGGCAGCCGCCAACATCCGTTCGCGTGACACGGTCAACTTCTTCAACGTCGATCTCGATCTTGACGGCGCCCGCGCGAACCTCGTCACGGTCGGAACCAGCGAGCCTGGAGACTACGTCGACCGGCTACAGGCATTTCTCGGGCTGCCGAACGCATTCACCGATGGCGCCATCGCGTTCACGCCGCGAGCCACCGGAAATATGGCGCGGCCGTTCTATCCGGACGGCATCGAAAGCGCGCCACCTGGGCCCTTGAGCAATCCGTTCGAGCGCTGGAGCCCTTTCAGTACCGGCCTGCAACTCGACCTCGTGTACACGACGCTGGCCTTGCACGTTGCCTTCTATCTGCAGCAGATCGGCCTCGCCGTGAACATCGACGGCGGTGCCGACCTGCCTGCCCTGAGCGATGTGCCAATGAACTGCACCGGCATCGCCAGCCTCGCCAATGGCATCCAGATCTTTCCGGGCGCCGTGCCGATATACAGGAGTGGCAACCTCATCGGTGCGATCGGCGTATCCGGCGACGGCATCGAGCAGGACGACATGGTCAGCTTCCTCGGCCTGCATAACGCCGGCGTTAAACTCGGGGGTGCGATCGGCAATGCACCCTCCGCAATCCGCTCCGACAACCTGGTGCCGCAAGGCGCTCGCCTTCGTTACATCCAGTGCCCGCAGGCACCGTTCATCGACTCGAACGCTACGCAGGTTTGCGAAGGGAGGTGAGATGAAGAAACTCATCATTCTTGGAATGGCCAGTGCTTTGTGTTGCAGCACGGCCGCTGCGCAGACGGAAGCGGCACTGCCCGGCAGCTGGCTCGAGTTCGTCGGCGTGTTGCTCGCGCCGACCTATGATCCCGAACAGTCGCAGATCCCGCGCCGTCGTCCCGGTCACGCATGGAGTCCGCGCGTGATTGCGCCGGCACAGAATCCGGATGCGCTCGATCCGGCCCCGGTCAACCTCGCCGGCGAGTTCATTCCGGTGCCCGATCGCTGGCGCATCATGGAATCGTTAGGTCAGCGACACCCGTGGTACGACCCGTACAACTTCAACGTGCTCAAGGGCGATCGACCGTTTCGTGGCGAGGACGAGTTCTTCAGCCTCAACCTGATCTCGGACACGGTGATCGAACCGCGCTCGATCCCGACCCCGGTCGGACCACAGTCGACCACCGACCCGGGGGCGCTCGATGTGCAAGGTGACATCGACCAGTTGATCCTGTCGCAGACGCTGATCGCCAATGTCGTGTATTTCATCGGCAACACGACGTTCAAGCCGCCGGACCACGAGTTCCGTGCGACGCTCGCCTTCAATCACAATCGCGTGCGCACCGACGAAGTGCGTGCACTACTGATCGATCCGCGCCGCGGCCGCACGCGCGACGACAGCTTCATCGGCGTCCAGGAGTTCTGGTACGACAAGCATTTGCGCGACGTCAGCTCGCGCTACGACTTCGACTCGTTGCGCATTGGCATTCAGCCATTCAACAGCGATTTCCGTGGCTTCCTTTTCCAGGACAGCCAGCCCGGCATCCGTCTGTTCGGCAACCGCGACGACAACCGCTGGCAGTACAACCTCGCCTATTTCCGGCGCCTCGACAAGGATCTCAACTCGGGCCTCAACGACGTCGGCGTGAAACCGCGCAAGGACGACATCCTGCTCGCCAACCTGTACCGCCAGGACTGGCCTGTACTCGGCTTCACTTCGCAGGTCACCGCGGTGTACAACCGCAATCGCGAGGATGAGCTGCGTTACGACTCGAACGGCTTCATCCAGCGCCCTGCCTCGCTCGGCGGCGAGCGCCTGCGCACCTACGATGTCGGCTACGTCGGCTACAACGGCGATGGCCACATCGGCCGCGTCAACCTGACCGTGTCCGCCTACGGTGCGTTCGGCAAACAGACACCGGGCGTGTTCATCGCCGAGCGCAGCGACATCCGCGCTGGTTTCCTCGCCGCCGAAGCGTCGGTCGATTTCGATTGGGTGCGCGTGCGCGGATCAGTCGCCTATTCGACCGGCGACGACGATCCCTACGATACGCGTTCGACCGGATTCGACACGATCTTCGAGAACCCGGTGTTTGCTGGTGCCGATACGAGCTACTGGATACGCCAGAACATTCCGCTGATCGGCGGCGGCGGGGTCGCGCTATCGCAGCGCAATTCGCTGATCCCGAGTCTGCGCCCGTCGCGCGAGCTCGGACAGAGCAACTTTGACAACCCCGGCCTGCAGTTGCTCGGCATCGGCGCCGATTTCGACCTGACCCCGCAGTCACGCGTCAGCGCCAACATCAACGAATTGTGGTTCGACGACACTGCGGTGCTCGAAGCCGCGCGCAACCAGGGCGGCATCGGCTCGCGCATCGGCACGGATGTGTCAGTGGCATGGATCTGGCGTCCGTTCATGACGCAGAACATCGTCATGCGTCTCTCAGGCGCCGCGCTGCTGCCGGGCGAAGGCTTCAAGAATCTCTACGGCAGCAACGATTCGAGCTACTACACGGTGCTCGGCAACCTGATCCTGGCCTACTGAGGACACCGACGTGTCGAGACGCCCACGTTTCCGTTTCCTCCTCGCCAAAATCCGACCGCACGGAGCATTGCTGATCGCAGCAATCGTCCTTGCGTCGGCAACCGATAGCGCTGTGGCCGCCGATTACGCCCGGGAAGTGGAACGCACCTACGTCACCGCCCCGCATGCCCCCGCCTTCCAGGACTGGCGAGACGCTGACGCAAAGTCGGCCGGTTGCGTGACCTGCCATACGCAGACCGACCGCAAGACGATGCACGCCAATTCGGCCGTCGTGCTCGGTTGTACGGATTGTCACGGTGGCGATGCGGCGGTTGAAGCGCCTGCAGGTTCAACGTCGGGCGTCGAGTACCGCGCAGCCCTCGAATCCGCACACGTGCTGCCGCGCTTTCCGGATCGCTGGCCCTCGAGCGCGAATCCGGAACGCAGTTACACATGGATGAACAAGGAATCGCCCGAGTTCGTGCGCTTCATCAACCCGGGCGATCTGCGCATTGCGCGCGAAGCCTGCGGCGCCTGCCATCTGCCAGTGATCCAGCAGGCCGAGAAAAGCCTGATGGCCAACGCTGCGATGTTCTGGGGCGCTGCGGCGTACAACAACGGCATCCTTCCGCACAAGCATTCGGTGATCGGTGAAGCGTACACGCGCGACGGCGAACCGGCTTCGGTCAGCAACGGCCGCGAGAACGATGCCGAAATGGACCGTCACGGCGTGCTGCCGGCAATCGCTCCCCTGCCTGCATGGCAGACCACACCGCCGGCCGACGTGTTCCGTGTGTTCGAGCGCGGTGGGCGCAATATCCTCAGCCTGTTTCCCGAGATTGGCCTGCCCAACGAACTCGGCCAGATCCAGCGGCTCGAAGAGCCCGGCAGGCCCGACCTCAAGCAATCCAACCGAGGGCCGGCGACCGGGTCGCGCGTGGCGATTCCGGTGCTCAACATCCACAAGACGCGCCTCAACGATCCGTTCACATGGTTCCTCGGCACCAATGACAATCCCGGTGACTATCGCTCGTCCGGTTGCAGTGCATGCCATGTGATCTACGCCAACGATCGTGACCCTCGTCATTCGGCGATGTACGCGAAGTTCGGCAATACCGGCACCAGCCAGACCGTCGATCCGACCATCCCGAAAGACGTCTCCGGGCATCCACTCAAGCACGAGTTCACGCGTGCGATTCCGACCAGCCAGTGCATGATCTGCCATATGCATCAGCCGAACATGTTCATCAATTCGATGCTCGGCTACACCATGTGGGACTACGAATCGGACGCCCCGTTCATGTGGCCGGCCGAGCAGCAATATCCCGATGCCGAGAAGATGCGCAAGATCCTTGATCGCAATCCCGAGGAAGCGGCGATCCGTGGCAAGTGGGGTGATCCCGAGTTCCTCAAGGACGTCTCGCTGCTCAATCCACAGCTGAAAGATACGCAGTTCGCCGACTATCACGGACACGGCTGGAACTTCCGTGCGATCTACAAGCGCGACCGCAAGGGCAACCTGCTCGACAAGGTCGGCACGAAGATCGCGGACGACGATCCGGACAAGTGGAAAAAGGGCGTGCACATGTCGTCGATCCATGTCGATGTCGGCATGCAGTGCGTCGATTGCCACTTTGCCCAGGACAACCATGGCAGCGGTTACCTCAAGGCCGAAGTGGCCGGCGCGGTCGAGATCCAGTGCCAGGACTGCCACGGCACCTCAAGCGCGCTGCCGACCCTCAAGACTTCGGGCCCAGCGGCATCGAAGGAGGGATTGAACCTGCTGCTGCTGCGCAACCCCGACGGCAAGAAGCGCTTCGAGTGGGTTGGAGACACGCTCGTCCAGCGCTCTGCGGTGACGCCCGACCTCGAATGGACAATGAGCCTGGTCAAGCACAGCACAGATCCGCTGTCGTCGGACTACAACGAGAAAGCCACGCGTGCGCACACGATGGCCAAGGGCACCGACGAGCTGAAATGGGGTGCCGACGTCGCCTTGGAAGACCGCGCGCACGGTGAAGACAAGATGCTGTGCTACTCGTGCCACACCTCGTGGACGACCAGTTGTGGCGGATGCCATCTGCCGATCCAGGCCAACTGGAAGACCGAGGGGCACAAGTACGAAGGTGGCTTCGCGCGCAACTTCGCCACCTACAACCCACAGGTCGCGCGTGACGAAATGTTCTTCCTCGGCAAGCACGGCGGCATCAAGGACGGCCTGATTGCACCGGTGCGTTCGTCCTCGGCACTGGTGCTTTCCTCGACCAATATCAATCGCGAGAAGATCTACATCCAGCAGCCACCGGTGTCGTCGGCCGGCTTCAGTTCGCAGGCGTTTGCTCCGCACTACCCGCACACCGAACGCAAGACCGAAACCAAGGACTGCGAGGATTGCCACCTGTCGAAGAACAACGACAACAACGCAATCATGGCGCAGTTGCTGCTGTACGGGACCAAGTTCGTCGACTTTGTCGGCTTCAACGCCTGGGTCGGCGGACAGGGCGAGATCAGCGCAATTCGCGTCACCGAGTGGGACGAGCCGCAGGCGGTAGTCGGCAGCTATCTGCACAAGTACGCATTCCCGGACTGGTTCAGGGAACACGAGCAGCGCTCGATGCGACTGCCTGACAGCGTCAGCCACAATGCCGGCGAGGCATCGTGCCTGCAGTTGCGCGGCGAATACCTGTTCGTCGCCGAGGGACGCAACGGAACACGCATCTACGATGTCGCCAGCGTCGCCAACAAGGGCTTCTCGCAGAAGATCATCACAGCGCCATTCTCGCCGCTTGGACAGGGCACGCGTGTCGCCTCGAAGAACGCCACGTGCGTGGTCTTGGCAACCACCCAGCCGGTTGCACCTTCGCGCAACGAAGGCGAACTGATGCGCGTGAAGAACCAGGAACAGCCGATGCATCCGCTGTACAAGTACGCGTTCATCACCGACGCCGAGGAGGGCCTGATCACCAGCGACATCGAAACGCTCGCCGACGGCGATCCGCGCAACAATTCGCTGAGCCGCCAAATGACATGGAACGAGAACGGCGTACTCGATGGCGCGCGCCATGTGGCCGTCGCCGGAACGACCCTGTACATCACCGCCGATGCCGGCATCGTCGTGCTCGATCTCGACGATCCGCTGGCACCGAAGTTGATCAAGACCATTCCGATCAGCGGCGCACGGGCGAGTCAGTTGCAGTTCCGCTACCTGTTCGTCACTGCAGCGGATGGCCTGCACGTGGTCGATGCGACGCGTCCGCAAGACGCGTTCGAAGTGAGCGCTGCATTCCTGCCCCTGCGCAATGCCGGCAAGCTGCACATTGCACGCACCTACGCCTACATCGCCAACGGCGCTGAAGGGCTCGCGATCGTCGACGTGACCAATCCTGAAAAGCCGTGGCTGTACCAGATGTTCAACGCCAACGGCCAGATCAACGACGCGCGCGATGTCATCGTCGGCACCACCAACGCATCGCTGTTCGCCTACGTCGCCGATGGTGCCAATGGCCTCAAGGTGATCCAGCTGACTTCGCCGCAATCACAGCCGAAGTTCTACGGCTTCGCGCCCGAGCCCAAGCCGCACCTGATTGCCTGGTACAAGACCGCGAAGCCTGCGCTGTCGCTGTCGCGCGGTCTCGAACGCGATCGCGCCGTCGACGAGACCGGTCACCAGATCGCGATCTTCGGTCGCATCGGCTCGCGGCCGTTCACGCTCGAAGAGAGTCGACGTCTGTTTCTGCGCGCAGACGGCACGCCGTGGTACGTCAGCAACAGCGTCGAGGACGGAACAACCACGCCGTCGCGCCAGCGTGCAGTGGCGACACCCGCCGGCGATGTGCGCAGCAACGCCGAGGGAGCACCTTCTGCATTGCAGCCGGACTGATCGGAACCCTGATCGTGCCGACCAGCGCACATTGCGCACTCGGCCGTTGACGCCTGCGCGTCCCGACCGTTTGCATGTGGACTGCCTGCCGCGCCAACGCAACGAGGGCGTGGTTGCAGACGGCGGCTCGCCAAAGCCGGAAGTCATCGACAAAGGAGCTTGCACACGATGAGCCTGTCACATACCGAGCTGGTTTCCCGATACTTCAGTGCGTTCCAGCGCTGCGACGGCGCTGCAATGGGCGCGTGCTATCACCCGAACGCCACCTTCCGTGATCCGGCGTTCGAGTTGTCGGGTGCGGAAGTCGGTGCGATGTGGCGCATGCTCTGCTCGCGCAGCTCCGACCTGCGCATCGAGTTTTCGAACGTCAAGGCGGATGCGATGAGCGGCAGCGCCGACTGGAACGCCTGGTACGCGTTCTCGCGCACCGGGCGCCGCGTGCACAACGTGGTGCACTCGCAGTTCCGTTTTGCTGACGGCCTGATCATCGAGCAGATCGACACGTTCGACTTCTGGCGCTGGTCGCGCCAGGCGCTCGGACCGGTCGGATTCGCGATGGGCTGGTCTGACATGCTGCAGGGCAAGGTACGCGCGACCGCACGCCAGTCACTCGACACGTTCATCGCCGCCGGCGCGCCGCGTTGATGAACTGATCAAGGCTCCACGGAAACACGCTGACGTCGGAGCGGACCGGGTCCGAATCCCGCCAGCGGATCGCCATCGCGCGCCGCTACACTTGCCGTGATGCCCACGCTTCCACATTCCCGCCCTGCCCCTGCAGGCAACGCGTCGATGCGCCTGCTTGCCGCGCAGGCGTTCAGCCGCGCCGCTGGCGCGCCACTGATCGCAGGCAACAACGTGGAGCTGCTGATCGATGCACGCGAAAACTACGATGGGTGGTTGCAGGCGATAGCAAACGCACGCCAACGCGTGCTGTTCGAGAATTACATCTTCCGCAACGACGATACCGCGAGGGCATTCCGCGACGTGCTCGTGGAGCGCGCGAGCGCAGGAGTCGAAGTCTTCGTGGTCCGCGATTGGCTTGGTTGCATCGGCCAGTCATCTGCGCGTTTCTGGCAACCGCTGCTCACGGCCGGCGGCATGGTCCGCACCTACAATCCGCCGAAGCTCGCCAGTCCGCTCGGCTGGCTTTCACGCGACCATCGAAAGCTGCTGGTCGTCGATCAGGAAGTCGGGTTCATTTCCGGCATCTGCGTGAGCTCGAAATGGCTCGGTGACAGCGCGCGCGGGATCGATGCCTGGCGCGACACCGGGGTCGCGATTCGCGGTCCGGCCGTGCACGAAATGGCGTTGGCATTCGCCGACATCTGGGCGCGTCTCGGTTCGTCGCTTGCTCCGTTGTCTGTCGGCTTCGCTCAGCGCGACGCGCCCGCCGGCGATGTCGACCTTCGCGTGATTGCAACCGTGCCGAACGCGGCCGGTCTTTATCGCCTCGACCAGTTGATTGCAGCGATGGCGCAGCAGCGCCTGTGGCTGACCGATGCCTACTTCGTCGGCGTCGCCCCGTATGTGCAGGCGCTGGTGGCGGCGGCCCGGGACGGCGTCGATGTACGACTGCTTGTTCCCGGCAGCAGCGACATTCCGGCTGTCGGATCGCTGTCGCGCTCGGGCTATCGGCCGCTGCTCGAAGCAGGAATCCGGGTGTTCGAATGGAACGGCTCGATGCTGCATGCCAAGAGCGCCGTCGCCGATGGTCGATGGGCGCGTATCGGTTCGAGCAATCTCAACCTGGCGAGCTGGATCGGCAACTGCGAGATCGACGTGGCGATCGAGAATGCATCATTCGCCGCATCGATGGAGCAGCAGTACCAAACCGACCTCGAGCGTTCGACCGAAATCGTCCTGCATCAACGCCGCCGGCAGCATCGACGGCAACGTCGTGCGGCCGGCGCAGGCAAGCCGCACGGCAGCAGTTCAGGCAGAGCCGCAGCGGGCGCGCTGCGGTTGGCAAACACGGTCGGTGCCGCCATCGCCAACCGGCGCGTGCTCGGACGTGCCGAGAGCGGGATCCTGCTCGCCGGTGCGGCATTCCTGCTCGTCACCGCCATGGTCGCGTTCTGGTGGCCACGCACGCTGGCGTGGCCGCTCGCCGTGCTGGCACTGTGGTTCGGACTGAGCCTGCTCGCCCGCTTTTTTGCATCACGTCGCCGATCCCCGACCCAGTGACCGCAAGGGATGCTCTGATCACGTCCGCAAAGGCGTCACCGCACTGCCTGCGCGCAGATCAATGGGTGGCTCCGATAATCCGGACTGGCCGTCGGTCGCGTCGCCACAACGCCGAGCTGGGCGCAGGCGGTGCGGCCGCAGCCTTTTGAATTCAATGACGGGGTGACGTGCACAAGGCCCTCGCGCCGGCGCGCGCGGCTTGGCCCACGCCTCCCATCTCAAGCGGCACCACGCACACCAACGGGCGAGCCTTGTGGAAATCAAGCCGCCTGCGCCGACGTGATCCGAGCGTCCCAAGCGAGTCGCTCACTCCTTTGGCGGCAACACCACGATGGTCAGCCAGAAATCCTCGATGCTGCGGATGACATCGATGAACTGGTCGAATTCCACCGGCTTGTTGATGAAGCAGTTGGCGTGGTGGTCATAAGCGCCGAGTAGATCCTGTTCGGTGCGCGAGCTGGTCAGGACAACGACCGGAATCTGCTTCAGTGCAGGATCGTTCTTGATCAACGCGAGCACTTCGCGTCCATCCAGCCGCGGCAGATTGAGGTCGAGCAGAATCAGGTCAGGGCGCGGTGCGTCGGCATATTCTCCGGTGCGATTCAGGAAGGCGATCGCGCGTTCGCCGTCCGCGACTACACTCAGGCGATTGCGGATGCGACCTTCCTTGAGCGCCTCGCGGGTCAGGCGTACATCGCCCTCATTGTCTTCGACGAGCAGTATCTCGACGACGTGTGCCATGGCGATAGATTCGTCGCTCATTGAGGTTCCTTCATGACAGGTAGGGTGAAGTGGAAGACGCTGCCTTGGCCCGGCTCGGAGTCGACCCAGATGCGGCCGCCGCCGCCCTCCACGATCTTGCGGCAAATCGCGAGGCCAATGCCGGTGCCAGGGTATTCGGCCCGAGTATGCAGGCGCTGGAAGATCGAAAACACGCGCTCGCGATGCTGTGGCTCGATGCCGATGCCGTTGTCACGCACACGCATGTGCCAGAACTCGCCCTCGCGCGTCGCCGAGATGTCGATTTCAGGCGCGATGCGCTCGCGGAACTTGAGTGCATTGACGATGAGATTCTGGAACAGCTGGGTCAGCTGGCTTGGCTCGACCATCACCTCGAAGTCCGCGACCACACTCACGCGCGCCCCTGATTCAACGATGCCCCCCTGCAGGTGTGCAACGGCAGTTTCGGCACAGTGGCCGACGTGGGTCGGTACCGGCAGTTTGCCGGAGCGTCCGACGCGCGCGTAGCCGAGCAGATCCTGGATAAGGCGCTGCATGCGTGTTGCGCCATCGACCGCGAACGCGATGAATTCGTCGGCATCGGCATCGAGTTGGCCACGGTAGCGTCGAGACAGCAGCTGCACATAGCTCGCAACCATGCGCAATGGCTCCTGCAGGTCATGCGAGGCGACATACGCGAATTGCTCGAGATCTGCATTCGAACGTTCGAGTTCACGCGTCTTGCGCTCAAGTTCGAGCTGCGCGTTGCGCCGGTCGGTGATGTCGCGCACGAAGCCGGTGAAGAAGATTTGCCCCTCGCTGTTCCAGCACGACAGCAGGATCTCGATCGGAAACTCCACCCCATCCGCACGCAGGCCGGACATCTCGATGGTATTGCCGATGACGTGCCGTGGCCCACCGTCGCGGACACGCGCCAGGCCGACCTGATGACCATGGCGGAAACGCTGCGGCATCATCCCGGTAAGCGACTTGCCGATCATGTCTTCGGCCTGCACGCCGAAGATCATGGCCGCCGCTCGATTCATGTACAAAATCGAGCCGTCACTGTCGGACGTGATGATTCCGGCGATGGCGGTATCGGTGATGGCCTGATGGGCACGCTCGCTCTTGCGCAACTCCGACGTCATCGCGGCGGCCAGATGCATCGCCCGCGCGCGATGTCCGGCGAGGATCCAGGTGATCGCGAACAGCACGAGCGCGCACAGCGAACCGCCGAGCAACACGAATTCCGGCACGTCCGACTGCAACGCTTCAGTGTCTCCAGGACGCGACTGCGCCTGCACCGTCCAGTGGCGTCCAGCGAGCGCGAGCTCGACAGATCGGAAGTCGGTATTGCGATCGAAATCGGCATCGGCAAAAACACGTTCGGAATCGACACTTGCCGATTCATCGATGATGCGCAATCGAGATGCGGGGTTATCTCCAGTGATGCGCGATCGGGCGAGCACACGATCGATATCGATCGCCGCGTAGACGTAGCCATTGCCGGGCCGGTCTGCCACCGTTGCATCGTCATTGATCGGAGCAACCAGCACGTACCCGCGACGACCGGCGGTGTCGCCGTAGGCACTGAAATCAATGGTCGCGGACATTGCCACCGCGCGCGTCGCGCGAGCGGCGTCGATCGCGGCACGGTGGCGCTGATCGATAGCGACGTCATGGCCAATCAGCCGCTCGGTAATCTCATTGTCGGGAGCGATGTAGACGATCGGGTAATGCACGTCTGACCGCATATTCGGCCAGATCGACTGCAACCTGCCTTCGACGTCGTGCGCGATCAATCCTTCACCATCGTCCAGCGGCTGGCGAACCTCACGCACGTAACCGACCGCGATCAGCTCGGGATAGCGTTCGCCAAGTCTCACGTTCTCGAGGTAGTCGAACCATTCCTTGCGCTCCACTTCGACCGATGCGGCAAACAGGCCAAGCAATCCGTCGAGCAGCGCGGTGGTGCCGAGCGCGTTCGCCTGAATGGCGGCACCGACGCGCGTCAATGAGGCTTGCACCGCGTCGTTGGTCTGCTCGGTCACGTGGTTCTGCGCTTCGCGCCACGTCAATGCCATCGTGCCGAGCGCCACGACCAGCATGACCAGGCCCGCGGCAAGCCCGGTGCGGTCGCGGATGTCCTCTTCGCCATGCCGATGCGGGGCAGACGCGTCGCCGGCGAATACGCTCAGTCGCGCCCCGGATAACAGGGAGATCCCGCACAGCAGCAGGATCGATGCACTTGGCAGACGCATGCCGCGCAATGGCCCATAGTCGAGCGGATTCATTGCATTGACGGCAAGGCCGAACAGTCCGAGCGCTCCGATCCCCGCAACAATCGCACCGAGCATGCCGAACAGAAGGTGCCGACCCCAATGAGCAGGCAGCCAGCTGTCGATGATCAATGCTGCACCGACGCAGAACATGCCGGCAGCGAATGTCTGTGCAATGACCTGCTCATTGGCAGCAACCGGTGGCAGGCGAATCCCAATGATGAACAGGATCAGCTGCACACCGACTACCAGCACCACGAGCACACCGATCAGGGCCGACCACGGCTGCCCGCCTTCACGAGCACGAAAGGTAAACGCCAACGCAACGAACAACGTGAGCACGACCGTGACCGGCCGGATGTGCAGCATTTCGGTAGGGCCGGACGGGCCAAGCGCAAAGAACCCGACGCTGACCGCGACCAGCAGAACCACAACCGAGAAATACACCGGGTCACGCCCCGGCGACTTCGGCATCAGATTGCGCTCGCGCCTTCGATATGAGCGGCCTGCGCCCACACCCACTCGGCGAAGATGTCAGATTCGAACGGCATGCCGAGCAGATAGCCCTGCGCCTTGCCACAATCGATCGCACGCAGGAAATCCAGCTGCGCAGCGCTTTCGACGCCTTCGGCAACCACCGAGAGGTCGAGGTTTCGCGCCATCGCGATGATCGTGCGCACGATTGCGGCATCGCGATCGTCCTCGATCACGCCGACCAGGAAACTGCGGTCTATCTTCAGGATGTCGACCGGAAACCGGCGCAGGTAGGCGAGCGAACTGAAGCCGGTGCCGAAATCGTCGATGGCGACGCGGACGCCGCGTCCGCGCAGATCGATGAGGGTCTGCCGCGATCGCTCACTCTGCATGATGCTCTCGGTCAGTTCCACGATCAGCAGCGATGGAGCGATCATGCTTGCGGCGAGTGCTCGGTCGACGACGGCGACGAAATCGCCGGCCGTCATCTGTTGCGCGGAAACGTTGACCGCTATCTGCAACGCCGTGTCTTTGACTTTGGGCCACGATCGCGCCGTCCGGCACGCCTGCTGGATGACCCACTCGCCAAGCGGAAGGATCACGCCACACTGTTCGGCCACATCAAGAAACTCGCTCGGGAAAAGCAGCCCGCGGATCGGGTGGCGCCAGCGCAGCAAGGCTTCCGCGGCAACCACGTAGCCGCTGGCGATGTCGAACACCGGCTGGTAGTGCAACTCGAACTCTTCCCTTTCGAGCGCACGGCGCAACTCGTTTTCGAGGGTAAGACGTTCAAGCGCCGCGGCATTCATCTTCGCCGAGTAGAACCGGAATGTGTTCGTTCCAGCACTCTTGGCCTGGTAAAGCGCGGTTTCGGCACACTTGAGCAGGGTGGTCGGCTCTTCCGCGTCGATTGAAAACAGGCTCATTCCCACGTTCGCGCGCAAGTACACCTGACTGCTACCGACCGTTCCGGGATGTCCTATCGCGGCAATGACCTCTTCTGCGAGCCGCGGTGTATCCATGATCGCGTGCGTATCAGTCAGTATCACCGAGAACTCCGCGCTGCCCGTGCACGCGATCTTGGCGCCGGTCGGCAGCACCTTGCGCATGCGCTCGACGCGCTCGCCAATGGCCATGTCACCCACATCGTGACCATACAACTCGTTGACGCGACTCAATCCCGACATGGCTATCATGAGCACGGCGGCATCGTGGCCACGCACGTGACACTGCGCGATCGCTTCCTTCAGATCGCCGAGGAACACCTGACGATTCGGCAGGCCGGTGACGTTGTCGTGCGTCGCCAGATAGTCGAGGCGTTCTTGCACGAGCTTGCGTTGCACCGCATAGCGCAGCGCGCGCACCAGTGCAGAGGTTTCCAACGAGCCCTTGACCACATAGTCCTGCGCTCCGAGCTGGATCGCGCTCAAAGCCAGAACCTCATCATCGTGACCGCTCAACACGACCAGTGGCATCAATGGCGCCGCGCGCTGGATGGCCCGAATCGTCTCCAGACCTCGCGAATCGGGAAGGCCCGGATCAACCAGCGCAAGTGTGAATGCTGCAGATGCCAGTGCATCGATTGCCGAGGAAAGGCAATCGACGTGCACGATCTCGAGATCGGGGCGCATCAGCATTTCCTGCACAAGTCGCGCGTCGCCAGGATTGTCTTCGACCAGCAGCATGCGCCACGCGCCACCCGCATCCTGCGCGCGACCTTCCGGCAGGCTGACCACGGACAACCAGAAGTTGCCGACCGCCTGCATCACCGACAGCAACTTGTCGAGGTCCACCGGCTTGCGGATGTAGCAGTTCGCATGCGCCGAGTAGGCGCGTGCGACATCGTCATGCACATCGGATCCGGTCAGCACAATGACAGGGATACGTGCGAATTTCGGGTCGGACTTGAGCACATCGAGCAGCTCGTGACCCGATAGACCCGGCATGTTGAGGTCGAGCAGGATCAGGTCGGGCCGCGGAATGTGCGCATGCGCGCCCTCACGACGCAGCATCGCCAGCGCCTCCACACCATTCTCGGCGACGCACAGACGATGCAGAAGTCTGCCGTGGCGCAACGCTTCGACGACGAGTCGGACGTCACCCGCATTGTCCTCGATGAGCAGAATCTGCAGCGGTCGGGATCCGGCCTCTGACACGTTGAACCCGCTGTCACCCATCGCCGCCCCCTCTGGCCCAGCCTGCGACAGCAACCCGCCGACTTCTGTGCTGGACTCCTTTCAGGTGGAACGATAGTACATTTCTGAACACTTTGCTGCCGCAACGCATCATCCGTTGGCCGAGCGGCTGCGCCTGCGAACGTGCTGGAGTCGCGTTCATCGTTGCGATCACGCACACTGGCCCACCGCGCTGCCGATGAAGCATTGCTCCACGCGCAGACAGACCCACGCCAAGCGCGACCAAATGCCCGACACCGACGCCCAATCCAGCCGTTCGATCCTTACGCCGTCCACCCTCAACCGGTTGGCCCGCGACCTCATCGAGGATGCGCTTGCGCTGATCTGGATCGAGGGCGAACTCTCGAATGTCTCGAGGCCCGCCTCCGGACATCTCTACTTCACATTGAAGGACAGTGGCGCACAGGTGCGTGCAGCGATGTTCAAGCCGCGCAGCACGTGGTTGCCGTTCAAGCCGGCCGACGGCATGCAGGTTCTCATCCGTGCGCGCGCCAGCCTGTACGAGGCGCGCGGCGAATTCCAGCTGATCGCCGAGCACATGGAACTCGCCGGTGAAGGTGCCCTGCGCCGCGAGTTCGAGCGCCTCAAGGCGCAGCTTTTGAACGAAGGCCTGTTCGACGATGGCCGCAAGCAGCCACTGCCACGCATGCCGCGGCGCATTGGCGTCATCACCTCGCCGAGCGGTGCCGCGATACGCGACGTGCTGACGGTGCTCGCACGTCGGTTTCCGCTGGTCGAGGTCGAGATCCTGCCAGTGCCTGTACAGGGCAAGGAGGCGCCGCCAGCCATCGTTGCCGCGCTACGCTCGGCTTCGCAGGCGCGCCGCCACGATGTCCTGCTGCTGACGCGCGGCGGCGGTTCACTGGAGGATCTCTGGGCGTTCAACAACGAGAGCGTCGCACGTGCGATCACCGACTGCACGATTCCGGTGGTGGCGGCGGTTGGACATGAGGTTGATTTCACGATCGCCGATTTCGTCGCCGACTTGCGCGCACCGACGCCATCGGTAGCGGCCGAATTGCTGGTGCCCGATCGCGCCGACCTGTTGCGGGTACTTCAGCGCCAGCGGCAGCGACTCGTGCAGTACCTGCGCCAGCGACTGGAGTCGGCCAGCCAGCGCGTCGATCACCTGCATGCGCGGCTGCAGGCCAGCCGTCCCGCTGCACGAATCAGCCGCGGCCATGAGCGCCTCGGCGCGCTGCACGCGCGACTTGCCCTGCTCGCACGCGGCGACATTCGCCGCCGAGCGGAACGCTTGAATGGTTTGCGCTCACGCTTGCAGAACCAGCATCCGCGTGCGCGCATAGCCCAGGATTCGCTACGCCTGCGCAACGCCGAAACGGCACTGCGCCGGGCAATCGATCAGTCGCTCGAACGCCGGCGCCGAAGCCTCGCCGAACTCGCGCGCACGTTGCACGCTACCAGTCCATTGGCGACGCTCTCGCGCGGCTACGCGATCCTCGTCGATCCCGCTTCGGCACTGGCCGTGCGATCGATCACGCAGGTCAGCGTCGGTACAATCGTACGCGGCCGGATAACCGACGGAGAGCTCGAAATGCAGGTGCTGCGCGCACTGCCGGGAACGCGTTCGCCCTGACTCGCCGAAGTCCTTGTCGAGCGTGCATCACAGCACACACAATGACGCATCCCCAGGTGGAGCAGCCGCATGAAAGCCTCTGATCTGTTCGTCAAGGCACTCGAGAGCGAGGGCGTCGAGTACGTGTTCGGCATTCCCGGCGAAGAGAATCTCGACTTGCTCGAGTCGCTGCGGACCTCCTCGATCAAGCTGATCCTGACCCGCCATGAGCAGGCAGCCGGATTCATGGCCGCGACCTACGGTCGCCTGACCGGCAAGGCGGGGGTCTGCCTGGCAACGCTCGGACCCGGCGCCACCAATTTCGTCACCTCGGCAGCCTATGCCCAGCTCGGCGGCATGCCGATGTTCATGATCACCGGCCAGAAGCCGGTGAAAGTTTCCAAACAGGGACATTTCCAGATCGTCGACGTCGTCGACATGATGCGACCGCTTACAAAATACACGCGCCAGATCGTTTCCGCCGACAACATTCCGGCGCGCGTACGCGAATCGTTCCGCCGCGCCGAGGAGGAGCGTCCTGGCGCAACGCATCTGGAACTGCCTGAAGACATCGCGCGCGAGAGCAGCGACGCGATCGTGCTGCCGGCCAGTCATGCACGCCGTCCAGTGGCCGAAGACAAGTCGCTCGCCTTCGCCGCCGACGCGATCAGGAAGGCCGAACGGCCATTGCTGATGGTGGGCGCGGGCGCCAATCGCAAGACCAGCAGCAAGACGCTGCGCGAATTCGTCGAGAAGACCGGCATTCCTTTCTTCACGACGCAGATGGGCAAGGGCGTGCTCGACGAGAACCACCCGCTGTGGCTCGGCAACGCCGCGCTGTCGGATGGCGACTTCGTGCATCGAGCAATCGACAACGCCGATCTCATCATCAACGTCGGTCACGATGTCATCGAGAAGCCGCCGTTCTTCATGCGGCTCGGCAAACGCACCGTCATCCACATCAACTATCTCAGCGCGGAAGTCGATACCGTGTACTTCCCGCAGATCGAGGTGATCGGCGACATCGCCAACTCGATCTGGCGGCTGGGCGACATGGTCGGCGCGCAGTCGCACTGGGATTTTTCCTACTGCGACACGGTGCGCAGCCACCTCGATGCGCATCTGGTCAAGGGCGTGGATGACTCACGGTTTCCTATCTATCCGGTGCGCATGGTCGCCGACGTACGCAAGGTCATGCCCGAGGACGGCATCCTCTGTCTCGACAATGGCATGTACAAGCTGTGGTTCGCGCGCTACTACAAATGCAGCCAGCCGAACACGCTGCTGCTCGACAATGCGCTGGCGACGATGGGCGCGGGTCTGCCGTCTGCCATCGGCGCAAAGATCGTCCATCCAGGCCGCAAGGTCGTGGCGGTCGTCGGCGACGGCGGCTTCATGATGAACTCGCAGGAGATCGAAACCGCGGTGCGCCTCAAGCTCGATCTGACCGTGCTGCTGCTGCGCGACGACGCCTACGGCATGATCAAGTGGAAACAGGCGCACATGAACTTCCCGAATTTCGGCATGGACATGGGCAATCCGGATTTCATCAAGTACGTGGAAAGCTACGGTGCGCACGGACATCGACCGAAGTCGACCGAGGAGTTCGCGCCGATGCTCGCGCAGTGCCTGGCGACGCCGGGCGTGCACCTGATCGACCTGCCGATCGACTACTCCGACAATGATCGCGTGCTCAACAACGAGATCAAGGCGCTCAGCTCGAAGATCTGAAGCGGCATGTATCGTGCTGATGCGCAGGAAACGGCTTCAGCCGAGGTGCTCCCGGGGACTTTCGCGTAATGCATCGCGGCTGAAACCGATTGCAACCGATCAACCGTGACCTGGCCACGGTCGCGCCACGACGACACATGCGATGGACAGTGATGGTGCAGCGCACGGCAGTCAAACGAAGGATTCCATGATGCTCGAACCCAGCTACCCCTATTACCTCGCCAACACGGCGGTGTTCGCCAATACCGACCTCGAGGTCACCGACAAGTACACCGGTGAGATCGCCACGCGTGTTGCCATGGCTGATGCGACGACGATCGATGCCGGCATCGCCGCCGCGGTCGAGGCTGCGACGCCCATGCGACGCTTCACGCCGTACCAGCGCCAGGCCGTGCTCGAGCATTGCGTGACGCGATTTCGCGAGCGCTACGACGAGATGGCAATGGCCTTGTGCATCGAAGCCGGCAAGCCGATCAAGGATGCCCGCGGTGAGGTCACGCGCCTGATCGACACGTTCAAGGTCGCCGCCGAGGAAGCCGTGCGCATCAACGGCGAAACAATCAACCTCGAGATTTCGCCGCGCGCGAAAGGCTATCGTGGTTTCACCCGGCGCGTGCCGATCGGTCCGTGCTCGTTCATTTCGCCGTTCAACTTCCCGCTCAACCTGGCTGCGCACAAGATCGCTCCCGGTATCGCCGCCGGTTGTCCGTTCGTGCTCAAACCGGCCAGCCGTACGCCGATCGGCGCCCTCATCATCGGCGAGGTGCTGGCCGAGACCGACCTGCCGAAAGGCGCGTTCTCGATCCTGCCCGCGCACCGCGATGGCGCCGATCTGTTCACGACGGACGAACGACTGAAACTGCTTTCGTTCACCGGCTCACCCGCGGTCGGTTGGGACCTCAAGGCGCGCGCCGGCAAGAAGAAGGTCGTGCTCGAACTCGGCGGCAACGCTGCCTGCATTGTCGACGCGGACCAGCGCGAGCGCCTCGACCTGGTCGTCGAGCGACTGATTTTTGGCGCCTTCTATCAGTCAGGACAAAGCTGCATCGGTGTGCAACGCATCCTCGTGCATGCGAGTCTTTACGATGCGCTGCGCGAAAAGTTCGTCACTGCGGCCAGGGCACTGGTGGCTGGCGATCCGAAAGACGAAAAGACCTTCATCGGCCCGATGATCGACGAGAAGGAAGCGAGTCGCCTCGATGGCTGGATCCAGGAAGCGGCCGCGGCCGGTGCGACGATCCTCTGTGGTGGCGCGCGCAATGGCACGATGCTCGAAGCCACCGTGCTCGAAAACGTGGACCCGAAGCAGAAGATCAACTGTCTCGAAGCGTTTGGTCCGGTGGTCACGCTGCAACCATTTGACACCTTCGACGACGCGTTGCGCATGGTCAATGCCAGCGAATTCGGGCTGCAGGCCGGCATCTTCACCAACGACATCAACAAGTCCATGCAAGCCTGGGACGAGCTCGAGGTGGGCGGCGTGCTGATTGGCGAGGTACCGAGTTTCCGCGTCGACAACATGCCCTACGGCGGCGTTCGCGACTCCGGACTCGGACGCGAGGGCATCCGCTATGCGATCGAGGACATGAC
>JBBSOU010000032.1:0-29139 GCA_038259445.1 Lysobacterales bacterium
CGCCGAGGCGCTTGCGTTCCGCAGCATGGTGGTCGCGCAGATGCGTGCTCACCAGCACCCAGGTCATGACGTAGGTGGTGAGTCCGGCGACGATGAAGCCGAGGCCCATGATGAGCAGGAATTCGCGCGTGGCGAGCATCAGAACTCCGCGTGTCCCGGCACACGCGGGTACGGAATCGCATCGCGTATGTTGGCCAGCCCGCACACGTAGACGACGAGGCGCTCGAAGCCGAGACCGAAGCCGGCATGCGGAACACTGCCATAGCGCCGGAAGTCGCGATACCAGCCATAGTGCGACGGGTCGAGTCCGAACTGCGCGAGTCGGCTGTCAAGTACGTCGAGGCGTTCCTCGCGCTGCGATCCGCCAATGATCTCGCCGATACCGGGCGCGAGCACGTCCATCGCCGCGACCGTGCGACCATCATCGTTGAGGCGCATGTAGAACGACTTGATCTTTTCGGGATAGTTGACCACGACGACCGGACGCCCGACATGCTGCTCGGTCAGAAAACGCTCGTGCTCGGTCTGCAGGTCCGCTCCCCATTCGACGGGATACTCGAACTTCCTGCCAGAGTCCTTCAGGATGCGCACCGCATCCGTGTAGTCGATCCGTTCGAACGGTGCATCGACGAATGCGGCGAGACGCGAAACCGCGGTCTTCTCGACGCGCTCGGCGAAAAACGCCATGTCATCGCCACGCTCCTCGAGCACGCTGCGGAACACGAACTTGAGCAGTGCTTCGGCCACGCGCGCGTTCTCGTCGAGGTCGGCGAACGCGATTTCGGGTTCGATCATCCAGAACTCGGCGAGATGGCGCGCGGTGTTCGAGTTCTCGGCGCGGAATGTCGGACCGAACGTGTACACCTTGCTCAGTGCGAGGCAGTAGCCCTCGACATTGAGCTGTCCCGAAACAGTCAGGAATGCCTCCTTGCCGAAAAAGTCCTTGCGGAAGTCGACCGCGCCGTTGTCGTTTCTCGGCAGGTTGACGAGATCGAGCGTCGACACCCGGAACATCTGACCTGCGCCCTCGGCGTCCGAGGTCGTGATGATCGGCGTGTTGACCCAGAAATAGCCGTTCTGGTCGAAGAAGCGATGGATTGCCGCGGCGATCGTGTGGCGCACCCGCGTGACGGCGCCGAACAGGTTGGTGCGCGGACGCAGATGCGCGACCTCGCGCAGGAATTCGAGTGAGTGTGCCTTTGGCTGGATCGGGTAGGTCTCCGGATCGTCGACCATGCCGACCACCTCGATCGCCGAGGCCTGCAGTTCGAAGCCCTGGCCCTTGCCCTGCGAGGCGACCACGGTGCCATGCGCGATCACCGCGCAACCGGCGCCGAGATGCAGGATCTCGTTCTGGTAGTTGGGCAGCGTGTCAGGCGCGACGACCTGGATCGCGTCGAAGCACGATCCGTCGCTGACATTGACGAACGAGAGGCCAGCCTTCGAATCACGGCGGGTCCTCACCCAGCCGCGGACGGTGACGCTGCTGCCGACGTCGGCCGCACCGCCCAATGCATGTTTGACACTGACTAGCGCCATGCGAAAAAGCTCCAGACTGAAGCGCCGCGTCGACGAAGGCATGCGAGCGGGGCGAGGCGCGCATGATAACGGATCAACCCGTGTGCGAAGGAACGCCACGCATTGGTGCCCGATTGGGCGGCTTGCGGAGGTGTTGGTTCCTCCGAACCTTGAAAGGGCATGTTCCGCCTCGAAATCCTGACCGCGGGCTGGGTGTTACCATTCCCGCGTCCGATCCTTGACCTGGCCACCGAGCATGTCGATCAACCTTACCGAAGCGGCACTGCGCCGCATGCACGATTTCCTCGCGCGAGAGCCCGCGGCGGCCGGCGTGCGCTTCGGCATCAAGCGCACCGGTTGCTCGGGCTTTGCCTACACCGTCGACATTGCCCACAGCATCGCCGAAAACGACAACGTCTTCGACCAGGAAGGCATCCGCGTACTGGTCGATCCGCAGGCATTGCCGTACATCGACGGAACGCTGATCGATTTCCAGCGGACCGGACTCAGTTCGACCTTCGTTTTCCGCAATCCGAACGCCACCGGCGAGTGCGGATGTGGCGAAAGTTTCACCGTCGACACGAAGGCCTGAGCGACTGCGAAACGGCGTTTTTGCTGTGCTGTCGCGGGAGTGCAGAAATTCGTATGGACTTGAAACCGCGGTGTCTACTCGGTGGCGCTCGGTTCTCTCGGGACGGATCGGGCGCGCTGCATGGGGGCAATCACGCGATCGTGTTCGAGGCGCGGCAGGAACTCCTCTGCCGGATTAACAGGGCGTCTCGGTACAGTGCTGGAGATTTTCAACGCCGGATCGTCAGGTCGGTGCCGTCTAGTGGTTCAACAAGAGCCAAGGGCTTAGGCTGCATCAGTCGGGAAAATGGACCGGATGTGTTCGTGCATTTTCGCGCGATCAATGGTTCGGGGTTTCGCACGTTGCAGGAAGGTCAGCGCCTCAGTTTCAAGATCGTGCAGGGCCGCAAGGGTGGGCAGGCCGAGGACGTGACGGCAGCCTGATCCGCTTCCATTGGCTTCGCTTCGGATTCCGGTCCGCGACGCGCGCGTAGCGGGCCTGTTGTTTTTCGGCGATGCGCATCCACCTAGGGAGTCTCCGGGACGCTCGGCGCCGACTGCGGCGACGCCATCCCCACAATCCAAGTCGCCAGTGAGGAAGCACCATGATTACGCTCAACGTGCGCGGATTGCCGCGAAGCATGACCGAACGGTCACTGTCCGACCTCTTTGCGCGGTTTGGCAAGGTGCACAAGCTCAAGATGGCATTCGATCCGTTCAAGAACGAATGCCGGGGGTTCGCCGAGCTGGCAATGGAAGGCCACGAAGCACGCGCCGCGATCGCCGGACTCGACGGCAGCTTCCAGGATGGCGGCACGTTGCGCGTGGGGCTCGCCAGCGACAGGCCTCCGCAGCGCGGTCGGCGCTGAGCGCGCGCACGACTCCAGGTTCGTTTCTGCTGCTCGATCACCTCCAGGTGCCGTAATGAAGTACAGGAACTGGCTGCTTTTCGCGTTGTTCCCCCTGCTGGCGGCATGCGAAGCACCGCCAGCGCCGGTGACGACGTCGTCGCCAGCGGCGGTCGCTGATGATGCCGGCGCACGCGCCGTCGCCAGTGTGATCGCGCGACCGGCCGCCGACGTGCGCGGCTACTTCGAGGCGCGGGATGGTGGCCTGTTCACGCAGTGCGGTGAGACCTCGCGACGTCGTGTGGCGTCGATCGCCGAGCAGACGCAGACTGTGCTGAAGGATGCGCCAGGTGCGCGCTTTGTCGCTGCGCGTGGTGTGCTGCGTGGCAGTGACGAGGTCGAGATCGGCGAGATCGAAGTGACCGGCGGCGATGCCTGGAACTGCGAATCGAGGTTCGATCAGTTCTTCTATGCCGCACGTGGCACCGATGCGCCGTGGACTCTCGAAGTGACCGGCGCGGCAGTCACGTTCACGGATGCGCCCGGCTCACCGCCGCTGCTGTTGCCGTATCGGGCATTCGAGAAATCGGGAGATCAATGGCGGTTCGAGGTCGACAACGGGACCGGCGATGCATTTCGAATCGCGCTCGTCGGGCAGGCATGCGTCGACCGCATGACCGACTCCGTGCACGCACTCACCGCGACGATCGTGGCCGGCGACCGCACCTATCGCGGCTGCGCCTGGCGTGGAGAGCTCGAACCCTGAGCGCAGTCCCGACAAAGACCGTGCACGTAGTCGCGGATATGCGCAGTCCGTCGGTTCGCAGCGGCGATGGTGCATCGGCCGAGTTGCTGATCCGCGTGCCGTCTGCGCCGCGGGCAGGGATGCTGTGGATCCCGGCGCTCGGTGTCTCGGCGCGGCATTATCTGCCGCTCGCCGACGCGCTCGCACAACGCTCGATCGCGCTCGCGCTGCATGAGCCGCGCGGCGGCGGGTCAAGCTCCTGGCGCGCATCGCGCCGCTGTGACTGGGGCTATCGCGAGGTGCTCAAGCTGGATCTGCCGGCGACGTTCGAAGCTGCGCGCACGCGTGTGCCCGCGATCGACTGGTTTGTCGGTGGCCACAGCATCGGTGGCCAGTTCGCCGCCCTGTTTGCCGCGATGCATCCGCAGCAGGTAGCCGGAATTGCGCTGGTCGCGAGTGGTTCGCCGTACTGGCGTGCGTTCAGACGACCGCAACGCTGGGCCTTGTTCGCCGCACTGGCTGCTGTTCCGGTCATCACGAAGTTGGCCGGTCGCTATCCGGGTCGACGCCTCGGCTTTGCCGGAAACGAAGCGACGTCGCTGATGCGTGACTGGGCGCGCAGCGGGCGCACGGGCAACTACTGCCCGAGCGGGATGCATCTCGACCTCGAAGCGGCGATGCGCACGGCTGATCTCCCGATGTTCGGCATCGGCCTCGAAGACGACGCGCTGTGTCCTCGCCAATCGCTCGACTGGCTGTTGTCGAAATTCACCTCGGCCGAAGTCGAGTCGGTGACGTTGTCGGCATCCGCTTTCGCTTCGGCCGCGGCCACGCATTTTTCCTGGATGAAGGATGTCGATCCGGTTGCCGATCGGCTCGCCGCATGGATCTTGCACAGTGAAGGCCACGGTCGATCCCGATCGCATCAACCATCTGCACGCGATGACCTGTCCATATCCAGCGCGGAATCTCCCTGAAATGAATCTGTTCGACCCATATCAACTGCGCGACGTTCTGATGCGCAACCGCATCGCGGTATCACCGATGTGCCAGTACAGCGCAGCAGATGGCGTGCCCGATCACTGGCATCTCGTCCATCTCGGCAGTCGCGCGGTCGGTGGCGCCGGCCTCGTGATCGCGGAAGCCACCGCTGTGCAGCCGCAGGGACGCATCTCGACAGCGGACACTGGCTTGTGGAACGACGCGCAGACAGCCGCCTGGGCGCCGATCGCACACTTCATCGAGGAAAACGGAGCGGTCGCCGGTATTCAACTCGGCCATGCTGGCCGCAAGGCCAGCATGCCGCCGCCATGGCTTCCTCGAGGTGCCATGGCGACCACTGCCGGCGGCTGGGTTCCGTGTGCACCGACTGCGATGGCGTTTGACGAGGGCTACGCGCTGCCGGCGCCGCTCGACGAGGCCGGAATCGTTGCGATCATCGACGCGTTTCGGCAAGGCGCAGCACGTGCCATCGATGCCGGCTTCCGCCTACTCGAGATCCATGCCGCGCACGGCTATCTGCTGCATCAGTTCCTGTCGCCACTTGCCAACCTGCGGGATGACCGCTGGGGCGGCAGTTTCGAGAACCGTATCCGCCTGACCTGCCGCGTGGTCGAGGCGGTTCGCGAGGCCTGGCCGGAGCGCCTGCCATTGCTTGTGCGCATCTCGGCAACCGACTGGGCCGATGGTGGTTGGGATACCGAGCAGAGCATCGAGCTCGCGCGAGTGCTGGCGCGCTGCGGTGTCGACCTGATCGACGTGTCGAGTGGCGGACTCGTGGCACACCAGAAGATCGTGGTCGCACCGGGCTACCAGGTGCCGTTTGCATCGCGCATCCGGCGCGAGGCCGGAATCGCCACCGGTGCGGTCGGCCTCATCACCGAGCCCGCGCACGCGCAGTCGATCATCGCCGATGGCGAAGCGGACCTCGTCCTGCTCGCGCGCGAACTGTTGCGCGATCCGTACTGGCCGCGTCGGGCCGCTGCGGCACTCGGCGTGGCGATCGATGCACCTGTGCAGTATGGTCGTGCATGGTGATGTTGGCCTCGCGGTTCCGTGCCGGGACCCTCGCCACATGGAGACGCCGATGAGGCTCGAGGGTGCGCTTCTGATCAAGCCGCAGTTGCACGACCTCGGCGACGGATTCGTCGTGCGACGCATGCTGCCGTCGATGCAGCGGCGTACGGTCGGCCCGTTCGTATTCTTCGACCACATCGGACCGGTCGAGCTCGCCCCTGGCCGTGGTGTTGATGTGCGTCCGCATCCGCACATCGGTTTGTCGACGATGACCTATCTTTTCGAAGGTGTCTTCACGCATCGCGACAGCACCGGCGCGGTACAGGACATCCGGCCCGGCGAAGTGAACTGGATGACTGCAGGCCGAGGCGTCGTCCATTCGGAGCGCACGCCCGACCCGGAACGCCGCGAAGGTCATCGCATCCACGGCGTGCAGTTCTGGGTTGGCTTGCCTTCGCAGGATGCCGAGATCGAGGCGTCATTCTCGCATCACGACGTCGTCGACCTGCCCGAGTGGCGCTCCGACGTTGGAGATGTGCACTTTCGCCTCGTCGCCGGCGAGGCGTGGGGCCGGCAATCACCGGTGGCGGTCCGGTCGCGCATGCTGTGTGTTGATGTGCAGTTGCAGGCGGGTGCACAGATCGAGATTCCGGTCGAGCATGCCGAGCGCGCGTTGCAGATTGTCGAAGGGGCAGTGGATGTGGACGGCCAGCATCTGCCAACGCACGCCATGATCGTTCTTGGCGAAGGGGCGATCGCCCGCGTCACGGCGATCGAATCGACGCGGCTGATCCTGTTCGGCGGTGATCCGCTCGACGGACCGCGATTCGTCTGGTGGAACTTCGTGGCATCGACGCGCGAACGCATCGAGCAGGCGAAGTCGGCGTGGCGTGACGGAGAATTCCCGCGCGTACCCGGCGAGACGGAATTCATCCCGCTGCCGGAACAGTGACTGCAAGGTTCGCAGCGGCGAACGAATCGCAGTACCCTTGGCCGTATTGCGGAGCATCTCCATGAGCCAGCCAGCCATCGATCATCCGGCGCCGACGCGGTTTACCTCCTTCCGCGAGTTCTACCCTTTCTACCTTTCCGAACACGCCAACCGCACCTGCCGCCGACTGCACTTCGTCGGCAGTTCGCTGGTGATCGGCATCCTCGTGCTTGCGATGACGTCGGGCAATGCCTGGTGGCTGGCAGTCGCACCCGTTGCCGGCTACGGTTTCGCCTGGATCGGGCACTTCGTGTTCGAGAAGAACAAGCCGGCATCGTTCCGGCAGCCGCTCTACAGCTTTGTCGGCGACTGGGTCATGTACTGGGACATCCTGCGCGGACGCATCACGTTCTGACGGGAAGTGCGCTCCAGATGCTTCAGTGGATCATGCTGTGAGCAGCGATGCCGGCGGACTACGTCTTGACGTGTGGCTGTGGGCCGCGCGCTTCTACAAGACCCGCAACCTCGCCAAGCTCGCGATCGAGGGCGGCAAGATCGAGGTCAACGAGTCGCCGGCGAAACCCGCCAAGCTGGTGCATGCCGGAGACCGCCTGCGCGTCACGCGAGGCGACGAACGTCTCGTCATAGACGTGCTCGCGCTCAACGAGAAGCGCGGTTCGGCCGTCGTCGCCCAGGCGCTGTACGCGGAAACTGCAGCAAGCCGTGCGGCGCGCGAGGAACTGCGCGAGATGCGTCGACTGACCGGCGCGAGCTTTTCGCATCCGCCGACACGACCGAACAAGCATTCGCGCCGCCTGCTGCGGGGATTCAAGGAAGGATTGGGCTAGTCCTGCGACGCATCGCGCCGGGCTGTCTCAGTCCCGGAGGCACCCGCGTCTGCAATTCGGTCGAGCAGGCGCTCGAAGTCCGCATACAGCACGCGGTTTCCGCGCGCGCTCAGATGGTCACCGTCGAAGAATCGCGGCCCGTCCTGATCAAGGCTCGCACAGACCGATGTCGGGCAGAGCACCGGAAGCGGATCCCATACCGCTGCGGCAGGCAGCGCAGCACTGATGCGTTGCAGGCTTTGCATGACCGGCGCACGGTATGCGAGCAACCAGTCACGCGACTCGCTGAGGCCAGCAGCGCAGATCGGATTGGATCGATTGAATGCATCGGCGCAGCGGTACGGTGGGGACCGAAAAACCGGTTTTGGCGCGTCGAGGATGATGTGCAGGCCGCTCGCCGCCAACGGCGCGAGATACGCCAACGCCACCGCTTCTGCTGCGGCGCGCTGTTCGGTACGCGCTGCCGAGTGCATGGCCGCGAACGCCGCCTGCGAGTCGCCCG
Source organism: Lysobacterales bacterium (assembly GCA_038259445.1). Lineage (GTDB taxonomy): Bacteria > Pseudomonadota > Gammaproteobacteria > Xanthomonadales > Rhodanobacteraceae > Dokdonella. The sequence goes on from JBBSOU010000032.1 coordinate 7,979, forward strand.
TGGCGAATTGCGTGCCGATCCGGTCGACGCGCAGCGCCGCGAAAAACACCACGTCGCCGACGATCGCGCGACGGCGGATGTCGGCAAGCACGGTCTCTGCCTGTGTCACACAACTGCCGACCTCGCGCTCGGGTTGCAGGCTCAGGAAGCTGCAACCGGGGTTCTCGTAGAGCAATACGGTCGAACCCGTGCGCAGCACGTGCTCGGACAACAGTGTGCTGTAGGCAATCGCATGCGAGTCGCCGAACACGAACAGCCGTGGGCGAGCCGCCGAAGGCACATCGCAGCCCGCGCGCGTATAGATCGAGACTGCGGCCGCACCGACGGGTTCGTTGCGCGTGATCAGCGAACAGCCGGGGCGGATATCGGATTGTTTCATCGGCAATGCATACCACTCGCCAGCGTTTCGACTGACCGTGCTCAGCGACAGGTTCGCGCGAGCGACGATCCATTGATCCGACAACAGCCATGCCGCGACCAGGGTGGCGAGGCCTGCGCCGACCATTCGCGGCGCCGGCCATGCGCGCAGCCGTCTCGACAGGCGCAGCGGATTCTCGATGAAGCGGTAAGACAGCTCCGCGCAGGCGACCGTCAGCACGAGCGCGAGCAGCATCGTCATCGGCGAATCGAGGCCGCTGGTCCAGCGCAGGATCACGAGCACCGGCCAGTGCCAGAGATACAGCGAGTAGGACCGTTGTCCAATCAGACCCGGCAGGCGGGCGCCGAGCAGGGCGCGCAACGGGGTTGCCGCCGGTTGATGGTGCAGGAAGCCGAGTACTCCGAGTGTGCCGACCACCGGCAACAGCGCCGACGGATAAGGGAACTGCTGTGCCTGCGACGCGAACACGGCGACGATCACCAGCGCCAGCGACAACCATGCACCGGCTTCGCACCACCACCTGGCACTCGGCACGCGATTCGGGTCGTGCGCGCGAACACCAATCCACTGGAACAGCAGCACGCCCGCGGCGAGTTCCCACAGGCGCGTCGTGGTCAGGAAAAAGGCCGCAGACTGATCGGTCGCGTGCAGCGTGCGCGCATGCGCGAGCGAGATCAGGGCCGCGGCGGCGAACAACGCGATCGATGCCTGCCGCCAGCGTCCGCCACGTGTCCAGGCGAAAAACAGGAGCGGGAAAATCAGGTAGAACTGCTCTTCGACGCCGAGCGACCAGGTATGCAGGAACGGATTGAACTCGGCCGTCGGTGCAAAGTAATCCTCCTGCTCGAAGGCGAGGTAGAGATTGCTCAGTCCGAAAAACGCATGGCGCCCGGTCGACTGGATGGTCGAACTGAGCCACGCAAACGGCACGAGAAGCACGCAGGCCAGGCTGGTGGCGAGCAGGCAGGTGACCAGCGCAGGCACGATGCGCTGTACGCGCCGTGCGTAGAAATGACCGGCAAACGCGAGCAGGCCATGGCCGTGCCAGTGACTGACCGATGCACTGACGACGAATCCGGAAATGACGAAGAAGATGTCGACACCGGCGAACCCGCCCGGCAGCCACGCGTGCTGAAAGTGGAATGCGAGCACGGCCAGCACCGCCAGTGCACGCAGGCCATCGATGTGTGGCTGATACGGCAGGTGCCGCTGAGCGTGCTGCATTGCCGCTGGTGAAGCGCGGTCGGCGACCCCGCTCATGCGCGAGCGCCAGACGCTGAACCGGTCACGCGCATGCTCCTGCCGGATTCGATCTCACCGACGTCGAGCATGCCGTTCAAAGCATTTTCTTGAGGCGATAGACCAGATCGAGCGCAGCCCGCGGGCTCAACTCGTCGCTGTCGATGGCACGCAGGGTCTCCTCGATCGGCGACGGCATCGGTGGCGCGAACAGGCCGAGTTGCGCAGCGTTCGACGCGCTTGCCGTCTCGCGCCGGGCAGGCTGGCTTTCGAGCTGCTCGAGCAATCGCGCGGCTTCACCGAGTACTGCTTTCGGCAATCCGGCGAGCGCCGCAACCTGCAATCCGAAGCTGCGGCTGGCCGGGCCGTCCTTGACCGCGTGCATGAACACGAGCCTGTCACCGTACTCGACCGCGTCGAGATGGACATTGGCGATCACCGGATGCCGATGCGGCAGGTGCGTGAGCTCGAAATAGTGCGTGGCAAACAGCGTGAATGCGCGGTTGTGCACGGCCAGGTGGCGTGCACAGGCCTCGGCCAGGGCAAGACCGTCATAAGTGCTCGTGCCGCGGCCGATCTCGTCCATCAGTACGAGGCTTCGCGCCGTGGCGTTGTGCAGGATATTGGCGGTTTCGGTCATTTCGACCATGAACGTCGACTGCCCGCGCGACAGGTCGTCACCGGCGCCGATGCGTGTGAAGATGCGGTCGAGCGGTCCGATCCGCGCGCTGCGCGCCGGCACGAAGCTGCCGATGTGCGCGAGCAGCACGATCAGCGCATTCTGACGCATGTAGGTCGACTTGCCGCCCATGTTCGGGCCGGTGACGATGAGCATGCGCCGGTCACTGTCGAGGACGAGGCTGTTTGGCTCGAACGGTTCGGTGCGCCACCGTTCGACGACCGGATGGCGCCCGTCGATGATCGCGATCGTATCGTCGTCGACGAGGTCGGGCGCGTTCCAGTCGAGCGCATCTGCGCGCTCGGCGAACGTGGCCAGCACATCGAGCTCGGCAATCGCCGTGGCAGCCGACTTCAGTGCGTCGAGTTGCTCCGCGAGCATATCGACAATGCCTTCATAGAGCGTGCGCTCACGCATCAGCGAACGTTCGCGCGCCGACAGCACCTTGTCCTCGAATGCCTTGAGTTCTTCGGTGACGTAGCGTTCCGCACCCTTGATCGTCTGGCGCCGGGTGTAGTGTTCCGGCGCCCTGGCAGCCTGGCCCTTGCTGATCTCGATGTAGTAGCCGTGCACTCGGTTGTATCCGACCTTGAGCGTGGCTATGCCGCTCGACTCGCGCTCGCGTTTTTCCAGATCGATCAGGTACTGACCGGCGTTGGTCGCCAGCGCGCGCAGCTCGTCGAGCTCCGCATCGAAACCGCTGCGCAGCACGCCGCCGTCGCGCTGCAGTGCCGGCGGCGCCTCGATGATCGCGCTCGACAGCCAGGCGGCTGTACCGCTGTGCTCGCCGATGCGTTCGAGCAGGGCGGACAACAGCGGGCTGTCGGTGCCATCGAGCAGCCGGCGAAGTTCCGGTGTGCGTGACAGGCCGTCGCGCAGGGTCGACAGATCGCGCGGCCGCGCCGAGCGCAAGGCGATGCGTGCAAGGATGCGCTCGAGGTCGCCGATGCCACGCAGCAGGTCGCGTAACGGCTCGCCGCGCCGGCTCGCGTTGAGCGCGCCAACCGCGTGGAAGCGCCGACGCAGGATGTCGCGATCGCGCAGTGGACGATTCAGCCACCGGTGCAGCAGGCGCGCACCCATCGGCGTCACCGTCGCGTCGAGCACGCCGAGCAGGGTCGCGGCACGATTGCCGCCGGGATGCGTGTCGAGCTCGAGGTTGCGGCGGGTCGCCGCATCGAGCACGAGTGTGTCGTGTGCGCTTTCGATCGACAGTCCGGAAAGATGCGGCAGGGCGGATTTCTGCGTTTCCTCGAGATAGCCGAGCAGGCAACCGGCGGCGCCGATCGCCAGCGACATCGCCTCGGCGCCGTAGCCGGCGAGATCGCGTGTCGAAAAGAAGCGGCACAGTTCACGGCGCGCAGTCTCGCTGTCGAAATGCCATGGCGCACGCTTGCGCAAGCCCGGCAGTGAGGTGACCACCGCCGGCCAGGCGACGTCCTCGCCGATCAGTGTCTCGACCGGTTGCAGGCGTGCGATTTCCGCTGCCAGCGCTTCGGCATCGTCGACTTCGCCGAGCACGAATCGGCCACTGGCGAGGTCAACCCAGGCGAGCCCGTAGCCGCGCGCGCCCGCGGCGATCGACAGCAGCAGGTTGTCGCGCCGCTCTTCGAGAAGAGCCTCGTCGGTCACCGTGCCCGGGGTGACGATGCGTACCACCTTGCGCTCGACCAGACCCTTGGCCAGTGCCGGGTCGCCGATCTGCTCGCAAATGGCCACCGATTCACCGAGCTTGACCAGTCGCGCGAGATAGCCCTCAGCTGCGTGATGCGGCACGCCTGCCATTGGTATCGGTTCGCCGGCTGACGCGCCACGCTGGGTCAGCGTGATGTCGAGCAGGCGCGCAGCCTTGCGCGCGTCGTCGTAGAAGAGTTCGTAGAAGTCGCCCATGCGGAAGAACAGCAGAACATCGGGATGTGCTGCCTTGGCCGCAAAGAACTGGCGCATCAGCGGCGTGTGCTGGACGGAATCGGTCATCGGCGAGGCGGCGCGAGCGGAGGCCCGCGATTATCCCATGGGCGAGGGACGGACCGGCGCGACGGTGTCTATCGAGGTGCCTGAGCCATGACGCGAACGCGCGATCGATCGCGGCGAGCGCGCGGCGGTATGCTGTGGCATCGAACGCGCCGAATGGTCGGTGCGACGGTCGCTGGAGCGGGCATGACGGAATCGGATCACGGCAGCGATACCCAGTTGCTCGCACAGGGACATGCGATTGCCGAGGTGCTGCTCGCGCGCGGGATGTCGATCGTGACGGCGGAGTCGTGCACTGGCGGCTGGATTGCCAAGGTGCTAACCGACATCCCCGGCAGTTCAACGTGGTTCGAGTGTGGCGTGGTCGCCTACAGCTATGAGGCCAAGGAATCATTGCTCGGGGTGCAACCGCAGACGATCGAGCGCAACGGTGCGGTAAGCCAGGAGACCGTGGTCGAGATGGGGTCCGGCGCGCTCGCGCGCCATGGCGCGACCGTGGCCGTTGCCGTGACCGGCATTGCCGGTCCAGGCGGTGCGACGCCGGGCAAGCCCGTGGGCACGGTGTGGATCGGCTGGAAGCGGCGCGGCGGCTATGCCAAGGCAGAGCTGTTCCACTTCGATGGCGATCGCGAAGCGGTTCGCCGCCAGACTGTCGCTGCGGCGCTCGAAGGCGTGCGGCGAATTCTTACAAGCTGACGCGCGATCCGCCTCTTGGGCGGCTGCTCGGCTATGGGATAATCGCCGTCAATCCGCCGAGTCTCACTTCCTGAGAAGTGCTTGGCGCACGTTCCACCGACGAATCAACGAGGGTATCCCCGATGGATGACAACAAGCGCCGCGCGCTTACTTCCGCGCTATCGCAGATCGAGAAGCAGTTCGGCAAGGGCGCGGTCATGCGCATGGGCGACAAGGTCAACGAAGCGATCGAGACGGTTTCGACCGGTTCGCTCGGTCTCGACATCGCGCTTGGCATCGGTGGCTTGCCGCGCGGTCGCGTGGTCGAGATCTACGGTCCGGAATCGTCCGGCAAAACCACGCTGACGCTGCAGGTCATCGCCTCGTGCCAGCGCGCCGGCGGCACTGCCGCCTTCGTCGATGCCGAACACGCACTCGATCCGACCTATGCCGAGAAGCTCGGCGTCAAGGTCGATGACCTGCTCGTGTCACAGCCCGATACGGGCGAGCAGGCGCTCGAGATCGCCGACATGCTGGTGCGTTCGAATGCCGTTGACGTCGTCGTCATCGACTCCGTTGCAGCACTGACCCCGAAGGCCGAAATCGAAGGCGAGATGGGCGATTCGCACGTCGGCCTGCAGGCGCGTCTGATGAGTCAGGCACTGCGCAAGCTCACCGCAAACATAAAGAAATCAGGCTGTCTGGTGATATTCATCAACCAGATTCGCATGAAGATCGGCGTCATGTTCGGCAGCCCGGAAACCACCACCGGCGGCAATGCGCTGAAGTTCTACGCGTCGGTGCGCCTCGACATCCGCCGCATCGGCGCCGTCAAGCGCGGCGAGGAAGTGATCGGCTCGGAAACGCGCGTCAAGGTGGTCAAGAACAAGGTCGCGCCACCGTTCCGCCAGGCCGAGTTCGAGATCCTCTACGGCGAGGGCACCTCGCGCGAAGGCGAACTGATCGAACTCGGCGTGCTGCACAATCTGGTCGAGAAATCCGGCGCGTGGTACAGCTACAAGGGCGATCGCATCGGCCAGGGCAAGGACAATGTGCGCCTGTATCTCAAGGAGCACGCGGCGATGGCCAACGAAATCGACGCAGCGCTGCGCGAGAAGCTCCTGGTCAAGGCCGGCACCTCGCCGTTGCCGGCTGTGGAAGTCGAAGAAGCCTGATTCAGCGACTGCCGCGAGTGGTGTGGTGCCGGTTTTCTCTGCCTTCCCCTGGGCAGCGGGGGAAGGTGCCCGGAGGGCGAACGCATTGCCTCCCCCTGCACAGCCGGAGAAGGCGCCCTGGATGGCGAGTGCACTCCCTTCCCCTGCACAGCGGGAGAAGGCGCCCTGGATGGCGAGTGCACTCCCTTCCCCTGCGCAACGGGGGAAGGCGCCCTGGATGGCGAGTGCACTCCCTTCCCCTGCGCACCGGGGGGACGGCGCCCTAGATGGCGAGTGCACTCCCTTCCCCCTGCGCAACGGGGGAAGGTGCCCGGAGCGCAAGTGCACTTCCCTTCTCCTGCGCAGCGGGGGAAGGTGCCCGGAGGGCGGAAGGGGGCGCTTGTGATGTTCGAGCGCGGTGCGCTCGTTCGATCGCCCGGCAAGAAGTTCAATCACGCTCCGCCTTGCCCCCATCCGCCTTCGGCACCTCCCCCGCTGCACAGGGGAAGGGAAAAAGCGCGCGGTCGAATGACCCAACATTTTTGTGGATCTCCGTGCCTTGCGCTGCGCGGCGCATGACAACCGCCCCAATCCACGCCAAGCTCCCACATGGACGACAAACGGCCCAAATCCACGAAGCCCCAGAAGGACAAGCCCAGCGCCTACGGCAAGGCGCTCGGCCTTCTCTCGCGACGCGAACACTCGCAGCGTGAACTGAAGGCCAAGCTTTCGCGCGGCGGTTACGAGCGCGATGAGACGGCGACTGCGATCGACGCGCTGACGACCAGCGAGTACCAGAGCGACAGCCGCTTTGCCGAACTGCTCGCGCGCTCGCGCGCCACCAACGGCTACGGCCCGCGGCGCATCTTTGCCGAGCTCAAGTCACACGGCGTGATCGATGCAGACATCCATGCCGCCATCGCCGCCGCGGACTGCGACTGGCAGGACCTCGCGCGTCGACAGATTCAGCGCCACTACGGCCGATCGGCACCCGCGGACGCAAAGGAACGCTCGCGCCGCGCGGCCTTTCTCTTGCGCCGCGGCTTCGATGGCGCCACAGTTGGCGCTGTCACACGCGCCGACGTCGGCGATCCCGGTGACGAGTTCGATTGAGAACTCGTCGTTGCGGACGCATCTTCGGCGTGTCCGCAATTGCACCGGCAAGCCGCGAGTCCATGAAAACCAGCGCAGACATCCGTTCCGATTTCCTCGAATTCTTCCGCTCGAAAGGTCACGTCATTGTGCCGTCGGCTTCGTTGGTGCCGTCCAGCGATCCGACCTTGCTGTTCACCAACTCCGGCATGGTGCCGTTCAAGAATGCGTTTCTCGGCAGCGAGAAGCCGCCGGGCGTGCGCGTTGCCGACGTGCAGCGCTGCCTGCGCGCGGGCGGCAAGCACAACGATCTCGATGCGGTCGGCTACACGGCGCGTCACCACACCTTCTTCGAGATGCTCGGCAACTGGTCGTTCGGCGACTACTTCAAGCGCGATGCGATCCTGTGGGCCTGGGAACTGCTCACGGAGGTCTGGAAGCTGCCGAAGGATCGGCTGCTGGTCACCGTCTACCACACCGATGACGAGGCCTACGGCATCTGGAACACCGAAGTCGGCATTCCGGCCGAACGCATCGTGCGCATCGGCGACAACAAGGGCGCAGCGTACGCATCGGACAACTTCTGGCAGATGGCCGATACCGGCCCATGCGGCCCGTGCACCGAAATCTTCTACGATCACGGCGCGCACATTGCCGGCGGGCCGCCCGGATCAGCCGACGAAGACGGTGATCGCTTCATCGAGATATGGAATCTCGTCTTCATGCAGTTCGATCGCGCCGGCGATGGCAGCCTGAGCCCGCTGCCGGCACCGTGCGTGGACACTGGCATGGGCATGGAACGCCTCGCTGCGGTGCTCCAGCATGTGCATACGAACTACGAGATTGATCTGTTCCAGACCCTGATCCGCACTGCCTCGCAGCTCACGGCGACGGCGGATCTCGAGAACAAATCACTGCGCGTGATTGCCGATCACATCCGCGCCTGTGCGTTCCTGATTGTCGATGGCGTGTTGCCGTCGAACGAGGGCAGGGGCTATGTACTGAGGCGGATCATCCGTCGCGCCTTGCGGCACGGATGGATGCTCGGCGTGCGCGGGGACTTCTTCTGGAAAATGGTCTCGCCGCTGGTTGCCGAAATGGGTGAGGCGTACCCGGAACTGAAGTCGAAACAGGATTTCGTCGAGCGCGCACTCAAGGCCGAGGAAGAGCGTTTCGGCGAGACGCTCGAACAAGGCATGAAGGTTTTCGAGGACGTCGTTTCGCGATCGCATGATGCGATACCCGGAGCCGATGCGTTCCGCCTGTATGACACCTTCGGGTTCCCGGTCGACCTCACCGCTGACATCGCGCGCGAGCGCGGCATGACCGTGGACATGGAAGGTTTCACCCGCGCGATGAACGAGCAGCGTGATCGTGCGCGCGCAGCGAGCAATTTCGAATCCAGAGGCCAGTTGCCGGCCGAACTTGCCAGCAGCCTGCCGCCAACCGAATTCAGTGGCTACGAGTCGACTCATGCAGCGGGTCTGCGCGTGCTCGCCATTCTCAGTGGCGGGCGAAAGCTTGCTGCGCTCGAGAACGACGAAGAGGCGACCGTGATCCTCGACCGCACGCCGTTCTATGCCGAATCTGGTGGACAGGTCGGCGACTTCGGCGTGCTCGAGACCGCCGCCGGACGACTGCATGTGACCGACACGATCAAGCTCGGTGGCGCGTTTCATGGTCATGTCGGGCGCTGGGAAGGTGTCACGCCGCTTGTGGCCGGCAGCGAGGTCGCAGCCACAGTCGATGTCGCGCGCCGGCAGTCAACCGTGCTCAATCACTCGGCGACTCACCTGCTGCACGCCGCCTTGCGCAAGGTGCTCGGCGAACATGTCACGCAGAAAGGCTCGCTGGTGGCTCCGGATCGACTGCGCTTTGACTTCGCGCATTTCCAGCCTGTAACCGCTGGTGAACTTCGTGTCATCGAAGACCTCGTCAACGCCGAGATCCGCCGCAACTCCCAAGCTGACATCCGCCACATGACCTACGATGAGGCGATCGAAGGCGGGGCGATGGCGTTGTTCGGCGAGAAATACGGCGACGAGGTCCGCGTGCTGCGGATGGGCGATTTCTCGACCGAACTCTGCGGCGGCACGCATGTGATGCGCACCGGCGACATCGGCCTCTTCAAGATTGTCGGCGAAAGCGGCGTCGCCTCCGGCATTCGTCGCATTGAGGCCGTGACCGGTGCCGGCGCTGCCACCTATGTTGTCGAAGAAGAGTCGCGACTCGAGACGATTGGCGAACTGCTCAGTGCGCGCGGCAACGACGTCGTCGACAAGGTGCGCCAGTTGCTCGACAGGCAGAAGAAGCTCGAGCGCGAACTCGATGCCATGAAATCGAAGTCCGCCAGTTCCGCAACCAGTGACCTGGTCGGGCAGGCGATCGAAGTGGGCGGCATCAAGGTGATCGCCGCGCGTATCGATGGCCTCGATGCGAAGGCGCTGCGCGACGGTGTCGACACACTCAAGCAAAAACTTGGCAATGCCGTGGTCGTGCTTGCTTCCGGCGTCGACGGCAAGATCGCGCTGGTCGGCGGTGTTGCCGGATCGGCGCTGGATCGGATCAAGGCGGGCGACGTGGTCGCGCACATTGCCAAGGCGATCGACGGCAAGGGTGGCGGTCGTGCCGACATGGCCCAGGGCGGCGGCGCCGACTCGCCCGCACTCGCACAGGCACTGTCCGAACTTGCTCAATGGATCGAAAGCAAGTGCGCCTAGTCACGCAATATTGAAGTTTTGGCGCAATCGGTCGCTGCCCGTCGTATCGGTTTGATCACGTTGAAGATTCGTCGTCGCGAATGGACGTCTTTTCGTCATTGCGCGGTCCGGATGGCATGCCTTAGTATCGGGATTGGCCCGCAAAGCGACGGTCCGTCTGCAGGGCGCAGTTCGGAGCGGCGTGGCGTGAAGCCTAGGCTGCGAAAAGGGGAACGGGCCGCGAGGTCAGCTAGGGAGGCTGGCCTCGGTCCCCGGATATGACGCCGCACTACGCGAAGGATCGCGTAACGGCTGATTCGCCGGATCGACGATGAAGATTCAAGGAGCAAACACTTATGTTGATTTTGACCCGCCGCGTCGGAGAGACACTGATGATCGGCGACGAGGTGACCGTGACTGTCCTGGGTGTCAAGGGCAATCAGGTGCGTATCGGCATCAACGCGCCAAAAGACGTCGCGGTGCATCGCGAGGAAATCTACCAGCGCATCAAGCGTGAACTGCAACCGGGCGAAGAACCGCCCCTGCCGAACGCGTAGCGGACTTTACCGTACAGGCTCGCATAGGTATCCTGCGCCAGCAGTCATGGTGGCGTGGGTCCTGCCGATTCCTGACAGCACAGTTCCGGAGAGATGGCCGAGTGGTCGAAGGCGCGCCCCTGCTAAGGGTGTATAGGGTCAAAAGCTCTATCGAGGGTTCGAATCCCTCTCTCTCCGCCAGTTTCGAAAAGAGCCCCGCAAGGGGCTTTTTTCGTTTCCGGCAAAGGGAAACGGCATGATCGAACCGTCTCGTTCGACAGCATGATCAGAAGCGTTTGTAAGCACCCGGCAGGCAATGCGCATTGCGGATTGAAGGATTGATGGATGAGCCGATACCCGGTCGGTCGCGGATGTCCCGACCGAGCGCGGTTTGCTTGCGTGCGCAGCCGGGCAAGGCGGCGACACGAGACGGATGGGACCGGTCGAAGCAGTCCGTTCCCGCCCCCAAGGCCGAACACTTGACGTGATTTCCACAGGCGCGATGGTTGCCTGTGGCCCCTGGCCGTGGCTTTCTCCGTGTTGACATGCGACCCCATCGAACGATGGCCACATTTGCCCAGGAGAACGCCATGTCCAGATTCGATCTTTCCGCGACCGTGCTCGTGCTCGTCGGCGGTCTACTGTTCGCAGTCGCAGCCCATGCGGACACTCGCAAAGCCACCGTTGAGGCCAGCGTCACGGTGAACGGCAAGACCATTCTGCTGCCGCATGCGCGCGCCTTCAGCACCGGCATGCCCTATTTGCTGATCTATTTCGCCGAGAAGCCGCTGGACGGTTTCAAGTACGGCACCGGCGGAAACGATACGACGTGGTCGGATGGAAAGTACGGCACGGTGCTTCGCTTCGCCCCGGCCCTCAAACCCGGGGATGAGGGCCGGCAGGTGCTGCATTACTCGATTCCCGAAGCGAAAGCGAACGAAGACGATCGCGTTGCTTTGCGTTCGGCCGGCATCGACAAATGGAAGGAGCAATGGTTGAGCCAGATGGCAATCGAGATCGGAGAATTGGAAAGCAGCGGCGGCGTCGTGCGGGGCAAGCTATCCTGGAAGGGCGAGCCTCCGGCAACGGCCTGGTCGGTGGAATTCAGCGTGCCGCTGGAAGAGGGTGTGCTGTAGTCGCTCGCTCTTCGTTCCCTGCAAGGTTCCGTGTTCCTTCGCTGCCACGATCCCTGGTCCAACAGCTCGCGGGATGCGGCAAGACGAAGTTTTCTTGACCCCAACCGGCAGATGAGCGGTGGGGCAGTCGGACGATCGGCAAAATTTCTCGGCAGATTTCCTCTGCTTGCACGGTTGAAGCCGCCGGGAGGAGTTGGCGCTGGAAAACAACCATCGTCAGATGCGAAACAAGCCCCGAGATGGGCCTGTTTCGTGTCTGGCGGTGAGCGAGGAGCGTTGGCGCTTGCGTCATGTTCCACTTGTTTCCATGGCATTGTTCGACAAAAATTGCGCGTTTCGCCCGCGTTGCGACGCGTGGCGCATGAACGCGAGTGCGTGACATCCGCTGCAGCAGCTGCTCGGTGCGCGCGTCTCGGGGAAGGGGATGCCGGGTTTTCCGTGCCCGTTGAGCGTCCTTCTCGCCAGCAAGTTCGACGTCATCGGCCGGGTGGCAGGGTTCGTGCATCTTCTCATCGTTGGCTTGCAGCCGGGTGAAGCTGCGTCGAGCGCGCCAACGCGTAGTTCCGTGCGCTGGCGACAGCGGTGCGGCAGTTTGCTCAACCTCAATATCCACTTTCACATACCGAACACAATTGTCCCAGGTGTAGTGTATACGACTATACTTTATTTGCCTGACGATGAAGCTGAAGGAAGCGCAATGGCGCATGAATTCGCTGCGTACGTTAGTGATCCGTGATGACAAGTTGATCATGCAGAAACTCGCCCTGTTATGGCTGTCGATGTCATGTATTTTGGAATCTGTGAACCCGCTCGATTTTCCATTGAACTCTGCCCGTAACCAGTTGATTCGGCACAACCGGATCCATCGCAACTAAGCTGATCAGTGATTGCCTGGGTGCCGCGGCACCGGAGATTGACCATGCCCGATTCGCAACTCACCACCTTCACTCCGGACGTAGCCAGGTCAGGCCTGTCATGGTTCATGATCATTTTGTCGATCGTGTCCGGCGCTTCCTCGATCGGCATGGCATTGGCAACTCCGGTCGCCGTCACTTCACCTTCCGTTATTTCTGCAGCAACCCTTGAAGGCGAGGTGGCATTGCCCGAGGCATTGTCCAGCAGCGAGTGGAAGTCTATCCGCGCGGCGTATGAAGCCAGCCGCCATGCCGTGCAGCCATCCGCCGGGCAGCCTGGAAGCTACCGGGCGCGCAATCCGGGCCAGCAATGGTTGAGTTCGTTCAATCAATACGGTGTGGCGATCAGCCCCGACCATGGCCGCTGGCAGTTCGGTCTTCGGCTTGCGCGCTGGGGCCATGCCGGCCATGAGCAGAAGGCCTCATCGCTGGTCGGCATCGAAGCCCAAGGCCAGCGCACGGTGTATCGATACAGCGACGGTCTCGAAGAATGGTATGTCAACGATCAGCGCGGTCTGGAACACGGTTTCACCGTGAACCTGCCTCCGGCAGGCCATGGCGACTCCCTGCGCTTTGCGCTGGACATCGCCGGCGAACTCACTCCGCGCGTGGCCGCCAATGGCCGCGATGTGGCATGGCATGACGCACAAGGCAATGCGGCACTGGATTACAACAATCTGAAAGTGTGGGATGCCGACGGCCGCACGCTGGCAGCCCACTTTGCCAGTAGTGGCAAACAACTGGTTGTCAACGTGGATGCGAGTTCAGCGCGCTATCCGATCACCATCGATCCGGTACTGCAGCAACAGGCCTACCTGAAAGCCAGCAACACCGATGCAGGCGACTTGTTCGGCAACTCGATCGCGATCGCAGGCAACACCGTCGTGGTCGGCGCGCCAAGGGAAGACAGCAACGCCATCGGCGTCAATGGCAACCAGGGCAACAACTCGGCGACGGATTCCGGCGCGGCCTACGTCTACGTGCGCGATGGCGCGGGCAACTGGTCGCAGCAGGCCTATCTGAAGGCCAGCAATTCTGACGGTGGTGACTTGTTCGGCGACTCGGTCGCAATCGTCGGCAACACGATAGTGATCGGTGCGTCTCTCGAATCGAGCAACGCCAATGGAATCAATGGCAATCCGAATGACAATTCGGCCAGCCGAGCCGGCGCGGCCTACGTGTTCGAGCGCGATGGCGCAGGCAACTGGGCCCAGCAGGCCTACTTGAAGGCCAGCAACAGCGACGCCGGAGACTTTTTTGGCACCTCGGTGGTGATCGACGCCAACGTCGTGGTGGTTGGCGCAGTGGGCGAGGCCAGCAGCGCTACCGTCATCAACGGCGATCAAGCCGACAACGCGGCCCCATTCGCCGGCGCAGCCTATGTTTTCGTGCGCACTGGCATCAGCACATGGAGCCAGCAGGCCTACTTCAAGGCCAGCAACGCGGGGAACTTCGACATCTTTGGCGTCTCCGTCGCGATCTCTGGAGACACGGTGGTCGTCGGTGCAGAACGCGAGGGCAGCATCGCCACCGGCGTCGATGGGGATCAGGGCGACAACTCAGCCGGTGAAGCGGGCGCAGCGTATGTGTTCGTTCGCGATGGTGCAGGCAACTGGTCGCAGGATGCCTATTTGAAGGCCAGCAACACAGGCGGCGGTGACCTGTTCGGCACCTCGGTCGCGATTGCCGGCGACAGCGTCGTGATCGGTGCGCTGCGCGAGGCGAGCAACGCCGTCGGTATCAATGGCAACCAGGTTGATGACTCTGCCACACAAGCCGGCGCGGCCTATGTCTTCGTGCGCGATGTTGAAAGCAACTGGGCCCAGCAGGCCTACTTGAAGGCCAGCAACACCGATGCCGGTGACCTGTTTGGAGAATCGGTGGCGATCGCCGGCGACATCGTAGTCGTCGGGGCGAGAGCAGAGGACAGTGCTGCCAGCGGCGTCAACGGCGACCAGATCAGCAACGCGTCGGACAGCGCGGGCGCGGCCTACGTGTTCGCGCGCGATGGTGCAGGCGCGTGGAGCCAGCAGGCCTACCTCAAGCCCAGCAATCCCGATGCCGGTGACGAATTCGGCACCTCGTTGGCGATCACCGGCGACACCGTGCTGGTGAGCGCGAGATTCGAGGACAGCAACGCCAGCAGCGTCGATGGCAGTCAGAGTGACAACTCGGCCGCTGCGGCCGGTGCGGTGTACCTGTTTGAACTTTCATACACGGTCGGCGGTACGGTCTCGGGCCTGGCGGGCTCGGGGTTGGTGCTGCAAAACAACGTCGGCGACAATCTGGCGATCGCTGCCAACGGCGCGTTCACCTTCACCACCCCGCTGGCCAATGGTTCGGCCTACGCCGTTACCGTGCTGACGCAACCCGGCAATCAGAGTCAGACCTGCACGGTCGCCAACCCCAGTGGCACGGTGATGGGCGCCAACGTCAGCAACGTCGCGGTCACCTGCGCCGCGAACCGGTACACCATTGGCGGCACTGTTTCGGGACTCAACGGCAACCATCTCTTGCTGCAGAACAACTCGGGAGGTTCCTTTGTCGCCACCGGCAATGGGCCGTTCACCTTCCCGGTTGCCCTGGCTGACGGTTCGTTCTACACCGTCACCGCTACCCTGATCGTCCAGCCCGGTGCTCCGAGTCAAACCTGTACGGTCAGCAATGGCAGCGGCACGTTGGCCGGTGCCAATGTCACCAATGTTGCGGTTGCCTGCGTCACCAACCGGTTCACTGTCGGAGGTACGGTCACGGGCCTGATCGGCTCGGGTCTGGTGCTGCGAAACAACGGCGGTGATGATCGGGCGATTGCGGGCAACGGCGCGTTCACCTTCGCCACCTCGCTGGCTGATGGTTCGGCCTACACTGTCACCGTATTGACCCAACCGGGCGCACCGAGTCAGACCTGCACGGTTGCCAATCCCAATGGGACGCTGATGGGCGCAAACGTCAGCAATGTGTCGATCAACTGCGCTGCCAATCAGTACACCGTGGGCGGCACCATTGCGGGATTGAATGGCAATCACCTGTTGCTGCAGAACAACGCCGGAAGCCCTCTGGTCGCCACCGGCAATGGGCCGTTTACGTTCCCCGCTGTTCTTGCTGATGGATCTTCCTACTCCGTCACCGCAACCGTGGTCCCACAGCCCGGAGCTCCAAGTCAGGCCTGCACGGTCAGCAATGGAAGTGGCACGCTGGCCGGCGCCAATGTCACCAATGTTGCGGTTACGTGCGTCACCAACCGCTTCACTGTCGGCGGTACGGTCACGGGCCTGATCGGCTCGGGCCTGGTGCTGCGGAACAACGGGGGCGATGCTCTGGCAATTTCGGCCAACGGACCGTTCGCGTTTGCCACGTCGCTGGACGACCGCACGAGCTACACCGTGACAGTCGCCACGCAGCCGACAGGGTCGAGCCGGTTCTGCAGCGTGATAAACGGCAACGGCGTGCTGGCCGGTGCCAACGTCACCAATGTCGTCATCGACTGCGACCGCATCGGCATCGACATCATGCCCGAACGACTCGACTTCGCTGTTGTTCCGGTCGGCCAGTCTTCGCCTGCGCAAATGGTTGTCATCGAGAACACCGGCAAGGTCGCAATCACCGTGCAGACGATTGGCGTGACTGGCGACGCCAGCACCGACTTCGCGCTGACCATGGACACATGCAGCAGTGAGGTCTTGAGTCCAGGCGAATTCTGCGGCTTCGAGGTTGTCTTCACGCCCACCGTTGAAGGTTTGCGTGCAGCCGAAATCATGATTGACACGGATCTTTATGCCCAGCCGTTCCGGATCGATGTCACGGGCGGGGATACGTTGTTCTCGGATGGCTTTGATGGGATCGGGATCAACTGATTGCATGCCGGCTCGATTGGCCGGTAGGTTAAACAAGTACAGATATTGCAATTGCCCGCTCTACTGATTTTCAGCGGTATCCGGAAATGCACAGGAATCACAACATGAATACCCGTCCGACGATGCGCCTCAACAAGAGTGATGACCATTCGATGCACACGGACGGCGCGCGAATCGGTGCAGTGCGCAGAGCGCAACGCTTGCTCATTACACTTTTTCTGGCAGTTGCCGTAACGGTACCTGGCGGGAGCGCGCTGGCGGGCGGTGCCGTCCCCATAGACCTCGGAACGGCGGCCGATTTCGGCGCCCTGGCCGGTGCGGCCATTTCCGGAACCGGCAGTGTGGAAGGCGATGTGGGGTCCGGTACGGGCGCCATTGCCCCGGCCATCACCTCGTCAGGTACGGTTTACCCTACCGGCGCCCCGGCGGTGCTGACCGCGCTGAACGCTTTTGCCACCGCCTACAACGAGGGCAAGAACCGACCCTTTGACGTTCTATTGTCCGCAGGGGCACATGAGCTCGGAGGAACGACCTTGACGCCGGGCGTCTATAGAATCGGCGCAGCTGCGACGTTGGCTTCCCCGGTCACGCTGAATGCCCAAGGCAACGCTGACGCAGTATTCATCATACAAATCGTGGGAGCACTCGGTTCAACGGCGGCCGTGGGTAATGTGGTTCTGGCAAACAACGCCCAAAGCAGGAATATTTTCTGGGTCGTCGAGGGGGCTGTCTCCATCGGTGCAGGTACGCACATGGAGGGAACGATACTCGGGGGCGCGGGCGCCGGCTTGGGTGCGGGCACGACCCTGAGCGGACGAGTGATGGCCGGGTCAGCCGCGGGCGCCATCGCCTTGGCCACGATAATTTCAGCACCTCCGCCGCCTCCGGTCCCGGTGGGCGGCAGGGTCTGGCTCGATGTCAGCGCCGACGGAATACAGGATCCAGGTGAATCCACCGGATTCGCCAGTATGCCGGTCGACCTGCTGCAGATTGTTGACGACGGTCTGCCCGTAGAACTTGGGGCTGCTGCTGCTTTCGGTGCCTTGGCCGGCGGGGCCATTTCAGGAACCGGCAGTGTTGCTGGCGATGTCGGTTCCGGTACCGGCGCCATAGCCCCGGGCATAACCTCTACCGGAACGATTTACCCGACCGGCGCTCCGGTGGTCATGACCGCGTTGAACGACTTTGCCACCGCGTACTCCGAGGCCAAGAACCGACCCAGCACACTATTGTCTGCGGCGGCGTATGAGCTCGGCGGCACTACCTTGACTCCAGGCGCGTACAAGATCGGCGCAGCAGCGACGTTGGCTACCCCGGTTACGCTCAATGCAGGAGGCGACCCGGATGCCGTTTTTGTCATACAGATCGTGGGGGCATTCGGTACAACCGCCGCCATAGGGAATGTGATACTCGCCAATGCTGCTCAAAGCAGGAATGTTTTCTGGGCTGTGGATGGGGCTGTTTCGCTGGGCGCGGGTTCGCGCATGGAGGGCACGATACTTGGAGGAGCGGCGATCACATTCGGTGCTGGCGCGACCATGAACGGTCGGGCGTTGGCCGGTACCCCGGCGGGGACTGTCGCCTTGGCCACGACTGCCATTACGGTGATACCTGGAACACCTCCGGTGGTACAGCCACCGTCGAACGTCGTCGCCAGCACCGTGACCGACGCCAACGGAAACTACGTGTTCAACGAAGTGCAACCGCCGGGCACATTTGTCATCCGCTGGAATCTTTCGGGCATCGCGACAACCGATTTCGTTCTCACGGCTGCCAATCAGGGCGGCGACGATGCGCTTGACAGCGACGGCGTGACCGGCGCCGTGGGCGGATTCGTCTATACCGCGGAGATGGAGATTGAGGGCGCCACAACCTACCTGGATGTCGACCTCGGACTCGTCGCCACGCTCCCGTCGATCAAGAAGGCGGCAATTGACGACCTGACGTCGGCCTTGCTGACGTATCAGATGGTGAGCGACTACACCGCTCAATACTGGACGGCATTGAATACGGCCAAGACCAATGGCGACGTGGCGATCAACGCGGCGATCGATCCGGCCGGCGTGGCGGCGGCAAAGGCGGCGGCACTGGCGGCGATGGATGCAGTGCCGACGTTTGCCGAATAGCGAGCGACTTGAGGTTGATCGGAGTGCGTCTGCTACGGGGCAGGTTCTGCGCGTAATTCGCGCCGCCTGCATCGTCGGTACTGCGGACACTCCCGCTGTTGCATGGGGCAAGCGGAAGCGTTCAGGCGTTTGGGGCGCCGCTGATGATTCGTCAAGCCTGGCCGCCCGGGATCGGCAAGAAGAATACGTGGATTCGCGACTTCAGCGTGTTGGCGCGGCCAGCTTGAGTCCAATGATGCCGGTCAAGACCAGTACAACGCACGCAATGCGCACAGGCGAGGCATCTTCGTTCAGCACGATCATGCCGAACATCGTGGTGCCGACGATGCCGATGCCGGTCCAGATCGCATAGGCTGTACCGAGCGACAACGAGCGCAAGGCGAGGGCGAGCAGAGCGAGGCTGGCAATGATTGCGGCGACCGTACCGATGCTCGGCCAGAGTCGCGTGAATCCGCGCGTGTGCTTGAGTCCAGCGGCCCAGACGATTTCGAGCAAACCAGCAGCGACGAGATAGAACCATGCCATGAGTATCTCCTCAGAGCAGGGTCGTCCCCGAATGGATCAGTGCGCGACGGGGCGTCCCGACGCGTCCGACGAGTCACGTCGGCTGCGCGATTCCAGCAAGTCCTGATCGGCGGGACGCTCAATCGCGCGTTTGCGCGCTTTGCAGCATCTGTTTTGCCAGCGCCAGCGTTTCGCGTCCGATTTCCACTCCGCCGAGCATGCGCGCGATTTCGTCGCGACGCTCGGCGGCGCTGAGGCGCTCGATTCGTGTTTCGGTCATGTCATTCGCACTCGACTTGATCACCTGCAGGTGTGCGTGCCCCTGAGCGGCAACCTGGGCCAGGTGCGTGACGCAGAGGACCTGGCGCTGGCTGCCGAGTCGCCGCAGCTTTTGCCCGACCACTTCGGCCACCGCTCCGCCGATTCCGGAATCGACCTCGTCGAAGACCATCGTGCCGATATCGTCGAGACCGATGGCGGCCACTTCGATGGCCAGGCTGATGCGCGAAAGCTCGCCGCCGGAGGCGACCTTGCGCAGTGCGCGAACAGGCTGGCCGGGATTCGCGCTGACCAGGAATTCGCAACGCTCGGCGCCCTGTGCGTCCGGTTCGGAGCCGGCGCTGCGTTCAAGCGCGACCTCGAACCGGCCGCTGTCCATGCCGAGGTCGGCGAGCAGTGCGCTAACCGCTTCTCCGATCTGCGCCGCGGCGCGTTCGCGTGCTGACGTCAAGGCGGCTGCCGCGACAGCATAGTCACTGCGGATGCCCTCGCGTTCGCGCTGCAGCGTGGCGATGTTCGCTCCGGCGGCATCGATGACCTGCCATTCCTCGCGCAGTGATTCAGCATGTGCCTTGAGCTCCGGCATGGCCACGCGGTGCTTGCGCGCCAGTTCGTGCAGCTTGCCGAGTTGTGCGTCGATGTCGGCGAGGCGCTGCGGATCAAGGTCGAGCGCGTTCTGGTAGCGCGTCAGCGTATCGCCGGCTTCATCGATCTGGATGCGCGCTGCTTCGATCAGCTCCGTCAGAGCGGCAAGTTTCGGATCGAGCGCGCCGAGTCGGAGGCTTTCGGTCTGCGCGCGTGCGACCACTCGGGCGAGCGTGAACTCGCCATCGCCATCAATCAGATCGGCAAGCCCTGCGCAGCCCTGCACGAGCTGTCCGGCGTTGGCGAGACGGCGATGCTCCTGCTCCAGCGCGGCGAGCTGTTCGGGAACGAGCGCGTGCTGGTCGAGCTCGCCGAGCTGGTGGCGCAGCCAGTCGAGCCGTTCATCGCGGTCGGTGCCATGCGGCACGGCGTCGATGCGCGCATTGACCTCGCGCCAACGCGTTGCCAGTGCGGTGACCGCCTGCAGTTCGGTGGCGTGTCGACCAAATGCATCGAGCAGGGCGAGTTGCTGGCGTCGTTCGAGCAGTGATTGGTGTTCGTGCTGACCGTGGATCTCGACCAGGCGCTCGCCGAGCGCCTTCAGTTGCGTGAGCGTGACGGGTCGGCCATTGATCCACGCGCGGGAGGTGCCTTCACTGCGGATTACCCGGCGCAGCTGGCATGCGTCGTCGTCATCGAGTTCCTGTTCCTTGAGCCATGCGCGCAGGTCCGCGCGCAGGGACAGATCGAATTCGGCGGACAGTTCCGCGCGCTCACTGCCGTGCCGGACCATGGCTGCATCGGCCCGATTGCCGGCGAGCAGCAGAAGTGCATCGACGAGCAGGGATTTGCCGGCACCGGTTTCGCCGGTCACGACAGTAAGCCCCTGGCCGAACGTGATGTCCGCTTCGCCGACAACGGCGAAATCCTTGACGTAGAGCGTGCGCAGCATGCGAGGGTCCGGCGAAATCGTGTCGACAGTTTCCGGTCAGGCGGGTGAAGCCGCAAGTCTTGCTCCATCTGAACGGAGAACTCTCAGCAGTACGCATGTCGGACAAGCCAGCGCAATCCGGGATCGACTCGCGTTGCCGACGTACGCGGTCCTGGTTGGAGCGAGGTGATTGGACTTGATACGAGGAGGATCGGAGATGTCGGATCACTCGTTCGTTTCATTCGAACATCGCAAGCAGCCCCCATCCGCCCTCCGGGCACCGTCCCCCCCAGCGCAGGGGCAGGCCCAGCCACGACTCGCGCCGACACGTGGCTGGCGATTTGTTTACCGGCCCCTGCGACGCGGGGGCCGGTGCCCGGACGGCGCGCTGGGGCCCTTGTAACG
>JBBSOU010000033.1:0-29064 GCA_038259445.1 Lysobacterales bacterium
AGGAAATCCGCCAGAACCCAGACTGGCGATCGACTCGTTGTGCCCTTCCCCTGCGCAGCGGGCGAAGGCAAGGAAATCCGCCAGAACGCAGACTGGCGATCGACTCGTTGTGCCCGTCCCCTGCGCAGCGGGGGAAGGCAAGGAAATCCGCCAGAACGCAGACTGGCGATCGACTCGTTGTGCCCTTCCCCTGCGCAGCGGGGGAAGGTGCCCGGAGGGCGGAAGGGGGCGCTCTGGATGCCCAGAATGAAGTGTCGCTTTTTTCTCGATGTCGAACACGACGATCGACCGAAGTGACGCACATCTTGATGCCGCACATTCAGGATCCAAACGCTTTGTTCACTGCGCACCTGAGATCATTCGTGGATGACCATCCAGCTGCTCGTCAACCTCGATGTTTCCGATCTCGTGCGCGCCGAAGCCTTCTACGTACAGGCGCTCGGACTCGTTCCAGCGCGGCGCTTCGGCGACGGCGGCGTCGAGATGCTCGGCGCATCGTCGCCGATCTACCTGCTGAAAAAGCCGGTGCACAGTCGAGCCGGAGCGGCGGTGCCGGGTCGACGTGACTACCAGCGCCACTGGACGCCCGTGCATCTCGACATCGTCGTCGACGACATCGAGGCGGCGTGCCGGCGCGTCGAGGCGGCTGGCGGCGTACGCGAAGGTACGGTGCGCAGTGCCTCATGGGGCCGCATCGCAACATTCGCCGATCCGTTCGGCCACGGCTTCTGCCTGATCGAGTTCCTCGGCGGCGGTTACGACGAGATCGCCACGGTCACCACGTGATCGCGAGCCTCAGGCTTCCTTTGCCTTGGCGATGAACGCGCGAATCTGCGATTCGAGCACCGGCAGCGGCACCGAGCCCTGCGCCAGCACAGCGTCGTGGAACGCGCGAATGTCGAACTTCGCGCCGAGCTCGCGCTCGGCTTCGGCACGCAACTCGACGATGCGGATCTCGCCGAGCTTGTAGCTGAGCGCCTGTCCGGGCCACGAAATGTAGCGATCGACTTCGGTGGTGACTTCGTGCTCACTCAGAGCGGTGCGATCGCGCAGGTACGCGAGCGCCTGTTCACGCGTCCAGTTCTTGTGGTGGATGCCGGTGTCGATGACCAGCCGCGCAGCGCGCCACATTTCGTAGGTCAGGCGCCCGAATTCCTCGTACGGCGTTTCGTAGATGCCCATTTCCTTGCCGAGTTTCTCGGTATACAGCGCCCAGCCTTCGCCGTACGCCGAGATGTAGCTGTTGCGCCGGAATGCCGGCTGTTCGCTTTGCTCCTCGGCCAGCGACAGCTGAAACGAGTGTCCCGGCGCCGACTCGTGCAGCGTCAACGCCGGCAGGTTGTAAAGCGGGCGCGACGGCAGGTTGTAGGTGTTGAGCCAGTAGGTGTTGGCGCCGCCGCGTCCTGCCGTCCAGAACGGCGCGATGTCCGCTGACACCGGCTCGATGCCGAAGCGCCCGCGCGGCAGCAGACCGAAATAGCGCGACAGCTTGGCGTCGACGCGCTTGGCGATCCACGCCGCACGCATCAGCAGTTCTTCCGGCGTTTTGGCGTAGAACTGCGGGTCGGTGCGCAGGAACACGAGGAACTCGGCGAAGCTGCCTTCGAACTTCGCCTGCTTCATCGTCTCGAGCATTTCCGCCTGGATGCGCGCGACGTGCTCGAGCCCGATCGCGTGGATCTGCTCGGCGCTCAGATCGAGCGTGGTGAACTCGCGGATCTGCTGCCGGTAGTAGGCCTTGCCATCGGGCATTTTCTCGGCCGCCAGTGTCGTGCGCGCCTGCTTCATGTATTCGTCGCGGAAGAAGCCGAGCAGCTTTCTCCAAGCCGGGATCACATTGGCGCTGATCGCGCGCCTGGCTTCGCCGCGCAGGCGCTCCTGCTCGTCGGCAGGGATCGACGCCGGCAGCGTGCGCAACGGCGCATAGAACTCGCTTGCTGCGGGATCATCGAGGTCGGCGACTGCGGCGATGGACACGTCGCGCCCGTTCAGGACCGCGCGCGGAACGCTGAAACCACGCTTCAGTCCAGCGCGCATGTTGACGATCTGGTCGCCGAAGTAGCGCGGCATGTCGTCGAGACGCGCGATGTAGCTCTCGGCAGCGGCGACATCCTTGAGCGGTCGGCGCGTCATGAAACCGAGGTTCGACCAGAACGACGAATCGGCATTGAACGGCATCTCGTAGCCGCGCAGGCGGATGTCGGCGGCGAGATCGGCAATCTGCGGCTGATAGATCGCCAAGTTGATGCGCTGTTCGGGCGACAGCTGGTTCGGGTTGATCGCGTCGAGCTCGCGCAGCACACCATCCCAGACCTCGAGCCGCTGGCGCTGCGTGCGCGCATCGATCTTCGGCAGCGAATCGACGCGTGCGGGCTTGTCCTTGTTGTCGTCGAGGCCGGGGAACTGGGTCTTGCGCCAACTCCATTCCTTCTCGTGGATCGCGGTGAACTGCCGGTCGGCGGCGGAGGGTTCCTGCGCGCGGCAAATCCCCGGCATTCCGGCGGCGAGCAAGAGCATGGCGAGGGCGATCGGCAGGTTCATGGTCGGCTCCGTGGTGGGGATCCGCGGCATCTTCGCATTGAAGGCCTGCGGCAAGGCAGGGTCACGGCACGCGACGCGGCATGCGCGTGGCAAAAGTCACCGTCACACCGACCGATGCTGGCGCGTGCAACCACAAGCGCTGACAATGCGCACGCGTTCCCTCACTGGACTTGCGATGCCTGTCGACAAACCGATCTCGCTGACCCGTTTCCTGCTCGAAGCGCAACGCGATCAGGGTCGCATCAACGCCGACCTTCGCCTGCTCATCGAGGTGGTCGCACGCGCCTGCAAGCGTATTTCGATCGCGGTCGGCAAGGGCGATCTCGGCGGCCTGCTCGGTGACGCCGGCAGCGGCAACGTGCAGGGCGAGGCGCAGAAGAAGCTCGACGTGCTGTCCAACGAGATCCTGCTCGAGGCCAACGAATGGGGCGGCCATCTGGCCGCGCTCGCGTCCGAGGAAATGGCCCAGCCGCACGCGATTCCGCACCGCTATCCGAAAGGCGAGTATCTCCTTGTGTTCGATCCACTCGACGGCTCGTCGAACATCGACGTCAACATTTCCGTCGGCACGATCTTCTCGGTGTTGCGGTGCCCGACCGAGACCGTCGAACCCGATGAGCGTGCGTTCCTGCAATCGGGTGCGCGCCAGGTCGCGGCCGGCTATGCGGTATACGGTTCGAGCACGGTGTTCGTACTGACGCTGGGCGACGGCGTGCACGTGTTCACGCTGGATCGCGAGCAGGGCACGTTCCTGCTCACGCGTTCGAACGTGCGCATCCCCGAAGAGACCGCCGAATTCGCCATCAACATGTCCAACCAGCGTCATTGGGAAAGACCGATGCAGCGCTACATCGACGAGCTGCTGGCCGGCAGGGACGGTCCGCGCGGGCGTGATTTCAATATGCGCTGGGTCGCCTCGATGGTCGCCGATGTGCACCGCATCCTGACCCGCGGCGGCGTCTTCATCTACCCGCGCGACGGCAAGGACCCGGGGCGACCCGGCAAACTGCGCCTGCTCTACGAGGCCAATCCGATGGCCATGATTGTCGAGCAGGCCGGTGGCGCGGCCACCGATGGCCATTTGCGCATCCTCGACATCCAGCCGGAAGGACTGCACGAACGCGTCGCCGTGTTCCTCGGCTCGGCCAGCGAAGTCGAACGCGCGACGCGCTATCACCGCGAGGCATTGCCCTGACCGTGGATGCCTCGACGGGGGCAGCGCTGGGCGACGGCGCGGCGCGCACGCTCTCGATCATCGGCCATCCGTTCGTGCTGATGCCGATCGCCAGCGTGTCGGCGGCCCATGGCGAGCACGCGAGCGCGACGCTGCTTGCCGCGATCGGTGCCGGCGTAGTGGCGCTCGTCGCGTGCTTGCTGACGTGGACGATCGTGCAGGTGCGTCGTGGACGCTGGCAACATCTCGATGCCAGCGCGCGATCCGAGCGCGCCCAGCTCAACCGCGTTCTGCTGCTGGTGTTCATTGCCGCATCATTGGCGTGCGCGGTTCTCGGCGAATTGCGCGCGGCGATCGGGCTGCTGTGCGCGGCCGCCATCATTGCTGCGGCGATCGTGCTGGCCGGACAACTCAAGCTTTCGCTGCATGTGGCATTTGCCGCATTGGCGGCATTTGTCTGCGGCCATTGGCCGCTCGGCATCGCCCTTGCTGTGCTGACGCTCGCACTTGGCTGGGCGCGCGTGCGGCTCGGGCGGCATGCCGTGATCGATGTCGTCATCGGCGCAATCGTCGGCGCGCTGGCAGGCAGCGCAACCCTGTTCGCGTAGGATCACGTTTTCTCCGGAGGCAGCGCTGTGGCGGACGACTTCATCGAGCTCTACTGCGATGCGCTCGACGAGGCGGCGTGTCGAGCGCTGATTGCCCGCTATGAAGCGAGTGGCAAGGCCGTGCGCGGGCAGACCGGCGGCGGCGTCGATCTGCGCCTCAAGGACAGCTGGGACATCTGCATCAACGACCATGCCGAATGGAAGGATGCCGAGAACCTGCTCAACACGGTGATGATGCGCGCGCTGATCACCTACGTGCGCAAGTACCCGTACACCGTGATCGCCCCGCTGTCGCTGCGCATGCCCGATCCGGCCAGCGGAGAACTCGTGGCACTCGATGCACAATCGCTGGCCGCATTGCCCGATGAGCGCCTGCAGATGCTGCTGGTGAAGGTGTTTCGTCCGGGCACGATCAACATCCAGAAATACATCGCCAACCAGGGCGGCTATCCGTACTGGCACTGCGAGCTCTATCCAAAGATCGGCGACATCCACGGTGAAACCCTGCATCGCGTGCTGCTCTGGTCGGTGTATCTCAACGACGCGTTCGCCGAGGGCGAAACCGAGTTCGTCCACCAGCAGCGAAAAGTCGTGCCGCAGACCGGGTCACTGCTGATCGCGCCGGCGGCGTCCACGCACACACACCGCGGCAACCGCCCGATCGGCGGCGACAAGTACATCGCGACGTCGTGGATCCTGTTCCAGCGTGCCGAATCGCTGTTCGCGCAACCGGCCCCGGCCAGAGCCTGACTATTTGCGGGCCGCGTCGGCGGCCGCGGCATCAAGTTCCTCGCGCACGCTGCGCAACAGCAAGACCTGCGCGACCGGTTTTTCGACGAAACGGATGCGCTCGACCGGCGGCAGTCCTTCACGATCGATCTCTTCGCCTTGACGCACCAGCATGATCACCGGCCCCCTGTAGTCAAGATCGAGCAATGCCGCGAGCGTGCGCACGCCGGTCATCAGGTTCATGTCCGAATCCATCACGAGCAGGTCGGGAATGCCTTCGCTGGCGATCGTCTGCACGGCTTCCGCGCCGCTTTGCGCGCAGATCACGGCGTAGCCGTTGAGCTTCAGGGTATCGGCCATCAGCGACAGCTTGCCGGCCTGTTCGACGACGATCAGGACGCGCTCGCCGTTGCCGAGCGGGCTGACCACGGGTTCGCCGTCGAGCACCTTCGAAGTCGGAATCGGCAGGTACAGTTCGAACGTCGTACCGGCGCCCGGTTCGCTGCGCACGCGCAGGAAACCGGCGTGGTTGGTGACGATGCGCTTGCACGAAATCAGCCCGAGGCCAGTGCCTTCGGCCTTGGTCGTGAAGAACGGCCGGAACAGGTTGGCCTGCACATCATCAGGCATGCCGATGCCGGTATCGGCGATGCAGAGCTTGAGGTATGCACCGGCTTCGGCACCGTCCGTGTCGAGCAGGAAACTCGATTCGACATGGGTCGGCTCGGCGGCCATGGTCAGGGTGCCGCCTTCGGGCATCGCCTGCAGCGCGTTGAGACAAAGGTTGAGCAGACATTGCTGCAACTCGGTGTGATTGCCCTCGAGGACGATGTCGTCGGCCGGCTTTTCGAACTTGATCTCGACGTTGCGCGGCACGCTTCCGCGCAGCAGCAGCCCGAGTGATTCGAACAGCGCGGCCAGCTTGACGTGTTCGACCGTGACCCGCGCACCGCGCGCGAACGACAGCATCGAGGCGACCATCTCGAGTCCGCGGCGCGCGCAATCGCCGACCAGTTCGCCGTGCTTGCGCAGCTCGGCGTCTTCGTACTCGGCGATCATTTCGGAGGTCAGCAGCAGCGGCTGCAGGATGTTGCGCAGGTCATGGCTGAGACCCCCGGCAAGCAGGCCGAGGCTCTCGAAGCGCTGCGCGCGCACGAGTTCGTTCTCGGCGCGCTCGCGTGCGCGCGACTCCTCGGATTCGCGCATCGCGCGGCGCACGGCCGAGGCGAGTCGCGCCATGCGGCCCTTCAGCACGTAATCGGTGGCGCCGCGCTTGAGCGCCTCGATTGCGGTTTCCTCGCCGATCGTTCCGGACACGAAGATGAACGGTGTGGCGGGCGCCTTCTCGCGCAGGATGTCCAGTGCGCGGTAGCCGCTGAAGCCCGGCATGCTGACATCGGAAATGACGATGCTCGGCTTGAACGCCTCGAGTGCGTCGCGGTAGCTGTCCTCGTCGTCGACCACTTTTGCCTCGAACGACAGTCCATCGGACTCGAGCTCGCTGGTCACGAGTTCGGCATCGAGCGCATCGTCCTCGACGACGAGCACGCGCAATGACTGCGGTTCGGGCGTATTCGACATGATCGTTTCTCAGCCGAGATCCGGAAATTCGTTGAGCACTGCCCAGAACTGGCCGAGCGTCTGCACGGCCTGGAAGAACTGGCGTACGTCGACCGGCTTGACCACGTAGGCGTTCACGCCAAGATCCCAGCTGTGCACGAGGTCACTCTCCTCGCGCGACGAGGACAGGATCACCACCGGCACGCGGCGCAGGCTTTCGGTGTCGCGCATGCGCTTGAGCACTTCGAGCCCATCGAGCCGCGGCATCTTGATGTCGAGCAGGACGACGGCGGGATTGCCCTTGCCGCGACCTTCGAAGGCACCACGGCAGAACAGGTAGTCGAGCGCCTCCACGCCGTCCTCGACGTGCACGACAGGGTTGGCCAGCTTGGCCTCGCGCAGCGCGTCGACTGCCATCTCGGCGTCGGCGGCGCTGTCTTCGGCAAGCAGGATCGTGCGGATTTCGCGGTTCATGCGGATACCTCGGGTGCTTTGTTGGCCGGAACGAGGTCCGGCATCGAAAAATAGAACGTGGCGCCCTTGTCGGGCGCGGCTTCGGCCCAGGTCCGACCGCCGTGACGACCGACGATGCGGCGCACGTTGGCCAGGCCGATGCCGGTACCGGGAAAGTCGCTGGGCTTGTGCAGGCGCTGGAACACACCGAACAGTTTGCCGGCATAGTCCATGTCGAAACCGGTGCCGTTGTCACGGACGAAGAACACGATTTCCTGCCCCCCCTGTTCGACGACGCCGATCTCGATCTCGGCGCGCGCGCGCCGCGCGGTGTACTTGATCGCATTGCCGATGAGATTCTGCCAGACCTGACGCAGCATCGTTTCGTCGCCGATCACGTACGGCAGTTCGCCAATGCGCCACTCGATCTGTCGCTCGCCGGCATCCTCGAGTGCAACGGCGCGCAACTGGTCGACCAGCTTGCGCGAATCGACCGGCTGCAGGCGCAGCGCGCTGCGGCCGAGTCGCGAGTACAGCAACAGGTCTTCGATCAGCGTCGACATGCGTCGCGCCGAACTGCCGATCACCTCGAGATAGTGATGGGCCTTCTCGTCGGCCCCTTCGCCAAGGTGCGTGCCGAGCTTGTCGGCGAATCCCGCGATGTGGCGCAACGGCGCGCGCAGGTCGTGCGATACCGAGTAACTGAACGACTCCAGTTCGCGATTCACGTCGGAAATCTGCGCGATCTTGCCTTCGAGATCGCGGTTGAGCTCGCGGATCTGCGATTCGTTGCGCTTGCGTGCCGTAATGTCGGCGACGGTCATCAGGATCGTCGACTGGTTGCTTTCCGGAATCACCATCGGTCGCGCGTTGACCAGCACGATGCGCTCGACTTCTTCACCGATGCGCTGGGTCAGTTCGTAGTCCCACAACTCGCGGTTGCGTCTGCCGACCTCGCCCAGGCGTTCGGCCAGCACGGCATCCGCCCACGCACCGGCGCCGATGCGGTCGAGCGGCTCGCCGACGGTTTCCTGCTCGTCCTTGCCCTTGGCATAGACCTCGCGAAACGCTGCATTGGTCATGACCACGCGCAGGCCCTCGTCGACCACCACGATCGGCTCGCGTACCGTCTGCACGATCGCGCGCGATCGCGCGATGGCCTGCTGCACCTGCGATTCGGCAAACAGCCGGCGCTGGATCTGACGTTCCGAAATGAAGATGACCGATGCGAGCAGGACCAACTGCGCCGCCAGAGCGCCGAGCGTGGCCCAGTCCGCGTTGCGCTGGACCACCGCCGTCTGCGCGCTGCGCTCGGTGAACAACGCCTGCTCGGCATCGAGGATGGCCTGGCCGGCGGCGCGGAACACGAACAGCTCGCGCGCCTGGTTCAGCGCGTCGCCGGCGCCATCGTAGTTCTTCGCGGCGAGACGCTCCATGGCCTGATCGAGCAGTCGCGCGCGGCCGTCGACGATGCCCTGCAGTTCGCTGACGCGACGCTGCTGATCACTGTTGTCGACGGTTGCCAGCCGCAGCTGATCGAGCAAAGGCGTCAATTGCGCCCGGCCCTGCGCGTAGGTTTCCTCGCCGCGGTCGATTGCGACGCCGGTATACAGCGCCAGCGCGACATTCTCGATGTCACGCATGAGATACATGATTTCGAAGGTCTGCTCGCGGATGACCGCGCTGTGAGTCACCCATTCAGCCGCTTTCTGGCCTTCTTCTATGCCGCGCCTGAGCATCGAATACGGCAGCAGCACACTGGCGATCACCGCGACCAGCAGCAGGGCAATACGCAGCCGTGATTCGGCGGTGTCGGTCAACGAGGGCCAGCGCATGCGAATCCTGCAGGGGTAATGGGCGTATCGGGCGCCGCGTCGGCACGCATTGTGTCAGGCTGCACACTGCACAAGCTCGGCGACGCTTGCCGATTCGATGTTCAGCATGGCCGCGCGCTTTGCGCGAATATGGTACCTCACCGTTTCGACAAAGGCGCCGCAATGACCCGTTCACGTCGCGTGCTGATCACCGGTGCCGGCAGCGGCCTTGGGCGGGCGCTCGCGTTCCGGTATGCCGAGGCTGGCTGGCGCGTCGCCTGCGCCGACATCCGCCTCGACCGCGCACACGAAACCGTGGCGCTGATCACCGGCTTCGGCTCGGGGGCGATGGCACTCGAGGTCGATGTCGGCGATGACGACGCGTTCGAACGCCTGCGCGACGAGGTGCTGGCCGCCTGGGACGGCGTCGACCTGGTCATCAACAATGCCGGGGTCAGCGGCGGCGGTCCGTTGCTGACCACGCCGATCGCCGACTGGCGCTGGATGCTCGAGATCAACCTGCTCGGCGTCGTTCGCGGCTGCCAGATGTTCGGACCGGTCATGACGGAACAGGCCGAGGGCCACATCGTCAACATCGCCTCGTTCGCCGCACTCGCCGGCGCGCCGAACATGGCCGCCTACGCGACCGCCAAGGCCGGCGTCGTCGCCTTGTCGGAAGGCCTGCGCGCCGACCTGCACGGAAGTGGCGTACGCGTGTCGGTGGCCTGCCCGTCGTTCTTCCAGACCAACCTGCTGGAAGGATTTCGCTCGCCCGATCCGAGCTCGCTGCAGATGGCGACCAAGCTGATGCGCAATGCCAGCGAGAGCGCGGCCGATATCGCGGATGCGATTTTCCGCGGCGTCGAGCGTGGCGAGTTCCTGATCCTTCCAAGCGCCGACGTGCGCAAGCGCTGGCGCCTGAAACGCTGGTTTCCCGAGTTGTACTTCCGCAAGCTCATGCAGTTCGTCCGCGCGCGCAGCGTCCCGCGATGAAGCGCTGGATGCTTTACGGGGCGAACGGCTATACCGGGCGACTGATCGCCGCGGCCGCGGCCGAACGCGAGCTCAGGCCGATCCTGGCCGGCCGCGACCGCGGCGCACTCGATGCGCTGGCACAGCCGCACGCGCTCACGCGTCGCGTGTTCGCACTTGGCGATGCCGCCGAAATCGCGCGCAACCTCGAGGACGTCGACCTCGTGCTCAATTGTGCCGGACCGTTTTCGCGCACCTGCGAACCGCTGCTCGAGGCCTGTCTTGCCAGCAACACGCACTATCTCGACATCACCGGCGAGATCGACGTGTTCGCGCTGTGCCATCGCGCGCACAAACGTGCGCAGCACGCGGGCATCGTCGTTTTTCCCGGCACCGGCTTCGACGTCGTTCCGACCGATTGCCTGGCCGCGATGCTCAAGCAGCGCCTGCCTGACGCGACCCATCTCGTGCTCGCATTCGAGGCGGCCGGCGGACCCAGCCCTGGCACCGCCAGGACCAGCGTCGAAGGCATGGCCAAGGGCGGCCGCGCGCGCATCGATGGCGAACTTGTCGAGGTCCCGCTGGCGTGGAAATCGCGTGACTTCGTGCGTGCCGACGGGGTTGTGCGATCGGCGATGACAATCCCGTGGGGCGATGTCTACACCGCGTTCGTGTCGACCGGCATCGGCAACATCGAAACCTACATGGCGCTGCCGGCGAAGACGATCGCGCGCATGCGCTGGATACGCCATCTGCGGCCGTTGCTCGCGCTGCAACCGGTGCAGACGTTCCTGCAGGCGCGCGCCGCAGGCACGCCGGGGCCTGATCACGAGCGTCGCCAGCGCAGCGGCAGCATGATCTGGGGCGAAGTCGGCAACACGCGCGGCGTCCAGCAGAAACTCGCGCTGACGGCGCCGAACGGCTATGAGCTGACGGTCACGGCCAGCCTCGGCATCGTCGAGCATCTGCTGGCGAATACGCCGGACGGGGGCTACTACACGCCGTCGCTGCTGATGGGGGCAGATTACGTGCTCGGTTTGCCCGGTGTGCGCCTGATCGAGAACTGACCCTTCGCCCGGCGGAAGGGCTTGCTAGAATCGCGCGCCCTCCCCGGTTGCGAATCCCTCCCGATGTCACAGTTGGCCCCGCCGATGCGCCCGCTGCCGCGCCTGATTTTCTTCTCGCGCTGGCTGCAGTTGCCGCTCTATCTCGGGCTGATCGTCGCCCAGGGCGTCTACGTGTTCCTGTTCCTCAAGGAACTCTGGC
Organism: Lysobacterales bacterium; assembly: GCA_038259445.1. Classification (GTDB taxonomy): domain Bacteria; phylum Pseudomonadota; class Gammaproteobacteria; order Xanthomonadales; family Rhodanobacteraceae; genus Dokdonella. Next base: position 11,118 of record JBBSOU010000033.1, read on the forward strand.
ACTTGATCAAGGGTGCCGTCGGTTACGGCGAGCAGCAGATCATGCTGATCGTGCTCGGCCTGATCGACGTGGTCATGATCTCGAACCTGCTGATCATGGTCATCGTCGGCGGCTACGAGACGTTCGTCTCGCGCATGGGCCTGGCCGGACACCCGGACCAACCCGAGTGGCTGAGCCATGTCAATGCCTCGGTGCTCAAGGTCAAGCTGGCGATGGCGATCATCGGCATCTCGTCGATTCATCTGCTCAAGACCTTCATTGCCGCGGGGACGCTTGAAGGCTTGCCGTTCTGCACACCGGAACAGTTCGCCGCAATCAAGGACATCACGGCGATCAATCCACAATGTTCGACGCTGACCACGATCGGCGTCATGTGGCAGACGATCATCCATTGCGTGTTCATCCTGTCGGCGATCGGCATCGCCTACACGGATCGACTCATGCAGTCGATTCCGCGCACGAAGCCGCCCGTCGCGACGTGAGTCGGTATTGCGACAGCCTGAACGGCAACCGTGCGAGGAGCGGTCGGCGACTTGCGGGCGAGCGGCTGCGGCGACATGCTGCCAACCTCGTCAACAAGGGGGTAGATCCACATGCGCATGGGATTGATCATCGTCGGCATCCTCATCGCCGCACTCGGCATCGGTGCTTTCACCGGCCAGCTCAACTTCACCGAGAACAAGGAAGTCATCAAGCTCGGCGACCTGTCCGCCACGGTCGAGAAGGAACGCTCGGTACCGCAGTGGCTGGGTGGCGTCGGGGTCCTGGTTGGCCTTGGCCTGATTGCCGCGGGCGCAATGCGCAAGCGCTGAACGTCGGTACCTCATCGGCGCGCACACTGTGCGCCGATGACGGCAGCTGACTGATGGATGTCTCTCATCTGCTTGATGCGCTCAATCCGGCGCAACGCGAGGCGGTCAGCGCGCCGAGTGACCATTACCTCGTGCTCGCCGGTGCCGGTTCGGGCAAGACCCGGGTGCTGGTGCACCGCATCGGCTGGCTGCTCGAAGTCGAACGGCAATCGCCGTGGTCGATCCTTGCCGTCACCTTCACCAACAAGGCCGCCGCCGAGATGCGTGCGCGCGCCAACACGCTGGTTGGCGAGGGTACCCGCGGGCTGACGATCGGTACCTTCCATGGCATTGCCCACCGGCTGCTGCGCCGGCACTGGCGCGAGGCCGGTCTGCCGGAGACATTCCAGATTCTCGATGCGGACGACCAGCAGCGGCTGGTCAAGCGCACGATCCAGGGTCTCGGCATCGACGAGGCGCGCTTTCCGCCACGGCAGGCGACGTGGTTCATCAATTCGGCGAAGGACGAAGGACGACGACCGGATGCGATGGAAGCCGGCGGCAATCCGCTCGCCGCGACCATGATCGACATCTACCGTGCCTACGAGGACGCGTGCCGACGCGCCGGTCTCGTCGACTTCGCCGAACTGCTGCTGCGCTCGCACGAGCTGTGGCTCAACGATGCCGCATTGCTTGCGCACTATCGCGAGCGTTACCGGCACCTGCTGGTCGACGAGTTCCAGGACACCAACACGCTGCAGTACGCGTGGATCCGCGTGCTCGCAGGCAACACCAGCCACGTGTTCGTGGTCGGCGATGACGACCAGGCAATCTACGGCTGGCGTGGCGCGCGCGTCGAGAACGTGCAGCATTTCCTGCGCGACTTTCCGAGCGCGAAGACGATCCGCCTCGAGCAGAACTACCGGTCGACCGCGAATATCCTCGGCGCCGCCAATGCGGTGATCGCGCACAACCCGAGTCGCCTCGGCAAGCAGCTGTGGACGGCCGATGCCGACGGCGAGCCGATTGCGCTGTACGCAGCCTACAACGAGCAGGACGAGGCGCGCTTCGTCATCGAGCGCATCCGCGAGTTCCTGCGCGGCCAGCGCAAGGCCAGCGAGGTCGCGATCCTGTACCGCTCGAATGCGCAGTCGCGCAACTTCGAGGAACAGCTGATCCAGCACGACATCGCCTATCGCGTCTACGGCGGCCAGCGCTTCTTTGATCGTGCCGAAATCAAGGACGCGCTCGCCTATCTGCGCCTGATCGGCAATCGCCACGACGATGCCGCGTTCGAACGCGTCGTCAATACGCCGCCGCGCGGCATCGGTGACCGCACCATCGACCTGCTGCGCGCACGTGCACGCCGCGACAACACCTCGATGTGGGAAGCGGTGCTGGCCGAGATGATGGAGAGCACACTGGCCGGCCGCGCGAAGAATGCCTTGCGCGCATTCCTCATGCTGATCGACGAGCTGGCGCGCGATTGCCTGACGCCATCCGGCAACGCGATCAACGAGCGCGATGTGCCGGATTCCGGCGTGCGCCTGGATAACGACAACGCGTTGCCAGCTGCCGATGAACCGCTGCCGCTGGCTGAGCAAATGGACCACGCGATCGTGCGCTCGGGTTTGCGCGAGTACCACGAGAAGGACAAGACCAGCGCCGAGTCGCGCATCGAGAATCTCGATGAACTGATCAACGTCGCCAGTCGCTTCGAACGCACTGCCGACGACATCGAGGCAGGACTTTCGGATTTGTCGGCGTTTCTCTCGCATGCCGCGCTCGAAGCGGGCGAGGCGCAAGGCGAAGCGTGGCAGGAGTGCGTGCAGCTGATGACCCTGCACTCGGCCAAGGGACTCGAGTTTCCGCTGGTGTTCCTGGTCGGCCTTGAGGAAGGCCTGTTCCCGGGACAGAAGTCGGTCGAGGATCCGAATCGTCTCGAAGAGGAGCGACGTCTCGCCTATGTCGGCATCACGCGCGCGCGCGAACGCCTCGTGCTCTGCTATGCCGAGACACGACGCATGCACGGCATGGAGATGTACGGCCGACCGTCACGCTTCCTCGGCGAAATCCCGGCCACGTTGCTGCAGGAAGTACGCCCGCGCGTGCAGGTCAGCCGCCCGGTCTACGCGGGTGGTCATGCGCGTCACGATGAATCGCCGGCACTCAAGCTCGGCCAGCGCGTGCAACACGCCACGTTCGGCACCGGCGTCATCGTCGACTACGAAGGCAGTGGCGCGCACACCCGCGTGCAGGTCAACTTCGAGGATTCCGGGCAGAAGTGGCTGGTGCTGGCATATGCGAACATCACCGCGCTTTGAGCGGCCCGGATCGGTGATGCCGGGATTCAGATTCGGGATCGACGAATACCGCCCCTCGACTTATCAGGAAGCACGGATCAAGCCGTCATCCCGGCGGCCTTTGACGAGCGAACGCGCGGTCAGACCGGATTGACGGATTCGACGCAGATCAGAGTTTTTCCAATCCAGTCCGGACTTAGCCGCGTCCACGCCGCGAGCGGAACTCCTCGAGATTGCTGTCGACCGCATCGAGCAGCGGGTCGATCGCTTCGCGCGCTTTTTCCGAGGCGTTGAGGGTGGTGAAGTTGACCTGCTCCATGCCGCTGGTCCACAGCGTGCTGCCGTCCGATACGCGGTAGGCTTTTACGCCCATCTGCACGGTATAGAGCGTGGAACTCTGTCCGTAGTAGTTGAGGTTCTGCGAACCGACCGGCTTGGCCTGCACGAATACGACCGCATCGGCGCGTCCCTGCAGTGAGCGCAGGTTCGGCTGGTTGCCCTGCACGCTGCCGCCTTCGATCACACGGAAGCCGCGGCGTTGCAGCAGGCTGACCACCGCATCACGCGCCGGTTCGGTGATGACGTCATCACCGCCGACGAGCACGGCGATCGTCGGCACACGTGGCACGGCCGGCGTGGTCGGCTTCTTCGGTGGCGTGGCCACCGCGATCTGCGGGCTGTCGGCCTCGGCGGCGCGCGCGGCCGGCAGGTCGCGCAGTGCATCGACGTCTGCCTGCGATGCGCGCGGCCCCGGACCATCGGCCAAGGTGTCGCTCGACGTGGATGGATTGCTGCCACCGGGATTGGCGATCAGTGCTTCGGCGATCCGCGTCGCTTCACGCGCGCTGTCGACGCCGCCGTCGAGCGTGCTCGATCCCGGCTGCATGGAAGCGACCGGAGTACCGTTGGTGGCCGGCGAGGTGGATGGCGTCGACGCGTTCACCGAATTGGCATTCATGGTTGCAGCATGGGTCGTCGAGGCGTCCGTGCTCGACGGGTTGGCCGCTGCAATCGCCTTGGCCGAGGTCGCCGAAGAATCGGCGCTGTTGGCGACGCGATCGTCGACCGCCCCGGACATGCCCGGAAGCTTGTCGCGAAATGCCCACGCGCCGCCGACCAGGCCGAGCACGAGGATCGCCGCAATCGCGATCGGCAATGCCGAACTCTTTCGCGCAGGTTCAACCGCGCCATCGCGGTGTTCAAATGCGGCGCCGCCCATGCCAGGTGCGGTCGCCGGCGCATTGCCGTGATACGCGGGCGGCATCGGCTGTGCCGACGGCGTGATGCGCGTGTTGGCCATCGGCGCAAGCGGCGTGACCGGCACGCTGGAAAGGGGACGCTGGCCAGAGATCGGTGTCTTCTGCCCGATCAGGGTCGCGGCCGCTGCCGACACCTTCGGCATGATCGTGATCGGTCCACTGCGCGAGACCAGCGGGTGATTGGCGAGATCCTCGGCCAGCTCGTGGCAATTCTGGTAGCGATCGTCCGGCTCCTTGGCAATCATCTTCGACAGGATCCACGCGATCTGTTCGTCGACTTCCTTGTTGAGCTCACGCACGTCCGGAATTTCCGCGCGCACGACCTCGAGCATGAGGCCGAGCGGCGACTCGTCGGTAAACGGCATGCGCCCGGCCAGCATTTCGAACAGCACGATGCCGAGCGAGAAGATGTCCGAGCGCTGATCGACGACCTTGCCGAGGCAGACTTCCGGTGACAGATAGCCCGGCGTGCCGACGAACTCGCCGGTCGAGGTCAGTTTGGCGGACAGGTCCTGGGTCGACAGCGCAATACCGAAGTCGGCGATCTTGATCGAGCCGCGGCTCGAAACCATGAGATTGCCGGGCTTGATGTCGCGGTGGATCACGCCCTTGTCGTGCGCGGTCGAAAGGCCGAGCGCAGTCTGGTAGATGATCTTCGCGGCCGGTCCGACCGCGACCTTGTGTTCGCGCTTGAGCAGCGTACCGAGCGATTCGCCCTCGACGAACTCCATGACGAAATAGGTCTGACCTTCGTCATCGCCGATGTAGTAGATCTGGATGATGTGCGGATCGTTGAGCGCCGCCATGCTGCGCGCTTCACGCAGGAAGCGTTCCTTGACGCCTTCGTCGTGTGCGAGCGAGTCAGCCAGCACCTTGATCGCGACGTAACGGTTGAGTGAGGACTCGTGGCCCTTGTAGACCACGCCCATGCCACCGCGACCGAGCTCGGCAACAATGTCGTAGTGACCCAATCGCGTTTTCATCGCTTCTCCAAGGCGCCAGGCGCCAGTTGTGTGGGTGATTCAGGATTGAATGCTAGCACCGCATTCGGCATGCGTTCGCTCAATGCTTCGCATGCGAAGGCGGACACGGCGCACGCGGCAACTGTGATTCACCGCACATTCCACCGAGCGCTCGAGGTGCCGCAGTCCAGCAGCATCGCGGTCTCGTGTTGACGCACTGCACAAATTCAGCGACGGTCACCGCAACGATGTCATTTCCGTTTGCCATCATCGCGTCGTTCAGCGAGGCGCGGCCAGCATGCGCCCGTTTCGATTGGGGAGAAGTGTCCTGCACACCCGTTCAATGCCGTTGCGTTCGCGCCTGTGCACTTGGCTGGTGGTCGGCCTGATCGCCGTCGGCGCGCTGCGGGCGCTGCTGCTATGGTCGCACGAGCCGTTGTTCGCCTACGCCAACACCTACGACCAGGTCCGCTACAGCGCGTGCTTCGACATCTATCCGGATCGGCCACCGCAGGTGCCGCCGGACGAGAACAGCCCGAACGCACCGTACGAATACTTCCGCTTCCAGCGCGTTCGCGAACCGATGTGCTACTGGTCGACCGAACTGGTTTTCGGTGCGCTCGCCACGGCCATCTGGCGACTGGCGGAGGGTGATTCGACCGAGCGCGTGCATTCGATCCGCCTGATCGGTGCGTTCAAGCTCGCCAGCCTGCTGGCGCTGTCGATCGGTTTGTCGGTCGCGTGGTGGCGGCGACGCGCATTCGCCTTGGCGATCGCCAACGCGGCGTTGTTGCCGCTGGTGTTCGGCGATCCCGGCAACACGCTCTACCTCAATACCTTCTACGCAGAGTGGAGCGCGCTGCTGGCGGCCTATGCACTGTTCGGGCTGCTCGCCCTGTGGCACGGCGAGGCATCCACGCGGGCGCGCTGGGTGATACTCGCACTGGTCGCCCTCCTGCTCGCGGCGAGCAAGATGCAGCACATCGTGCTGCCGCTGTGCCTTGGCCTCGCCCTGCTCGCGCTGCATGTATGGCGACAGCGGCGAATCGGCTGGCAGGCGCCTGCCGTGCTCGTCGGCGCGCTGCTCGGGGCCTCCCTGCAGTTCGCGCAGATGCAGCGGGAAGGCCCGCTGATGGATTCGATCCGCCAGTTCAATCGCGCGCACGTGATCTTCACCGCGCTGCTGCCGGTCGCCGATGACAAGCCGGCGTTGCTCGCCGAAATCGGCGTCGATCCGCGCTGCGCGATCTATTCGGGACAGCGCGCATGGCAGATGCCCGGCCTGCCCGAAACCGTATGTCCCGGCGTACTCGCATTCGGCTATGTCGACCAGATTCGTGTGCTGCTCACGTCCCCGCTGATGACCCTGGCGCTGACGCGCGAGGCGATTGTCGCGCTCGATCCGTGGATCGCCGAGAACATCGGCCAGGTCGAAGGCGCCGTACTGGGCGAAATCGACGACGAGATGTTCAGTGTCGGCGTGCCGCTGCGGCGCTGGCCGGCGCTGCAGTGGATGCTTGTGGCGTTGCCGGTGATCGCTCTCGCCGCGCTTGTGGCATCGCGGCGTGGGCGGCGTGCGGCGCGCCTGCTCGAGTTCACTGCCAGCGTCGTCGTCACGATGTTGGCGACGCTGACGATCACGGTGCTCGGCGATGGCCTCGCCGATACCGCCAAACAGGGTCACCTCGTGATCAATGCCGCGCTGGCGTGGCTCACCGTCGTGCTGACCGCGGCCGCGGCGCATGCCGTCGCCGCTCGATCCGCCGAGCTCAGCCGCTGATGCCGTCGACCTCGACGCACAGTTCACGGCGACAGATCTCGCCGGCCAGAACGAGCAGACCGGCGAGCTCCGGGAAGCGCGCGCGGATGCTGTCGGCGACGATGGCGGCGTCAGCCGGATCGCGCACGTACGCCTTCAGCCATGTGTCCGCAGCGCGGCAACCTTGCGCATCCAGTGGCCGAGCCGCGGCGAACAGGTGTTCGAGGTTGACCAGCGTCTCCAGGATCTGCGCGCGGGTGTCGTCGGCGTGTTGCGAGGCATGGCCGACAACGGCAGCGGTTCCGGACAGCAGCAACTGGTCTGCCGCGGTGCGCGTCGCGCGCGCGAAGGTCGGTGCGGTCGGACCGTATTCGCGCGGGTAGCGCCAGGCGCTGACCTGGCGCGGGTTTTCAATGGCGACACCGCCGACACGCGCGGCGAGACCGTACACCTGCAGCATGCGCACGCCGTCGCGCCTACCGATGGCGGTAGCCGCGGAGAATCCGTTGCGGGCCGAATCAACGATGCCGCGCGCACGACCGCTGCAGAAATGCCGATAGCGTTCGTCGTCGCCCACACCCTCGTTGATCGCATCGAGATAGTTCCACAACCGCAGCACCTGTGCCGGCGCATCGCCGCTCAAGGTCCTGCGCGCAAGCAGCGCGCCGATGTCGCGATAGGCACGCTCGGCTGCCGGATCGAGTCCGCCGACGGCCTGCTCGTCGACCTCCGCAGCAAAGAACAGGTAGTCGCCGTCACTGCTCCAGCGCACGCCATCTTCGCTGCCGCTGAGGACCGCTGAGCCGCCGCGCCAGACTTCGAGCGGCGCGTCGCCAACCGGGGGCAATGCGACGTGCACGAAACGCGGGTCGTCGACGCGCGGGCAATCGCCACTGAACCCGAAGACGGCGAGCACGGACGGATCGGCGAGCACGTGCTCGATGCGATCGTGGCTGTAGCTGAGCCGCAATCGTGGCATCGCGCACGCTGGCTGGGGGTTTTTCACGGACGATTGCACAGCGGAAATCGGCGCCTCTGGCAGCGAAGGCACATGGCCCGGCGGGCGCGGATGATACACTGTGACGGCCCCGATCCTCATCGAACAGACCTCCAGCGAGGCAGGAACAGACCGTGACCGATATTCAGGAAACGCCGGCGCAGTCGCCGGCCGAACGCGAACTCGCCGAGCTGCTGGTCAGCAGCCTCAACATCGATTGGGTGGCGCCTGCGGCAATCAATCCCGATGCGCCGCTGTTCGGCGCCGGCGATCTCGGCCTCGATTCGATCGACGCGCTCGAACTCGCGCTGGCCGTCTCCAAGCATTACGGGTTCCAGCTGCGTTCGGATAATCCGGACAACCGCCAGATCTTCGCGAGCCTGCGCGCGCTGTCCGGACACATCGAGCAACACCGCGGCGCCTGATCGCGCTGCAGCGCAATGTCGCGACGATCAAGCCTCCGGTATCCCAGCCAACAACCTGCGCAGCGGCCGCACGCGTTGCGGCTCGCCGTGCCAGGCGAGCGCGCCAGCATGTCCGGGGCCGGCGTCGAACCGGCATACCTGCCACTGCGCGCAGTCGCCCGCTTCATCGGCGATCTCGACGAGTTCGCACGGGCTCACGCCGTCCAGGGTAAAGCGCAGGCGATCGAGGCCGAACGCGATGCCGCGGCCGATCGCCTTGAGCACTGCCTCCTTGCACGTCCACAGATTCACGAAGGCCTGTTGACGCTGCGCCGGCCCGAGGTCGGCCAGTGCGCGCGCTTCCTCCGCGGCGAAGAAGCGCTCGGCCAGATCGAGCGAGGAGTGGCGGCGCTGTAGCGCCTCGACATCGACGCCGATCGGCTGCTGCAGCGCGAAGGCGAGCGCGATGCGCTGGCCGCCGTGGCTCAGGTTGAAATGCGGGTAGCCGGGTTCGCTCGCGTAGGGCTTGCCGAACTCCGTGCGTGCGAGCACGGCCGGACCGTTCCTGCCGCTGTAGTGCATGAGCAGTCGACCGAGCTCGGCATGCGCGGTGGCCGACAGCGTACGCGCATCCAGCGCGTGCGCGAACTCGATCAGCCAAAGGTGCACCTCGCCGCGTTCCAGCACGGGGATCGCAGTGGGTGTGTGAAAAGCATCGGCATCGAGGATCAGCATGTGCGCATCTTGCGTGAGCACGTGTGCACGTCAAGCCGATTCCGTTCATTTTGCATTGCGTACCGCTCAGGTGAAATGCCGAACCTCGCCGCGTGTCGGCGATCGCCGCGCAGGGCTGCCAGCCGATGGACCTCAAGAGTGGTTACCCGTTCTGGACCGTCAAGAACGGACTTCCCGTGCACTTCCCGCCGCTGTCGAGGGACCTCGACTGCGATGTTGTCGTGCTCGGCGGCGGCATCACCGGCGCCCTGATCGCCGACGAACTGGCGGACGCCGATCTCGACGTCGTCGTGCTCGAGAAGCGCGACGCCGCGTGGGGCAGTACGGCCGCCAGCACGGCGATGCTGCAATACGAGATCGATACCGAACTGGTCGATCTGTCCAAACAGTACGGAACACGCAAGGCCGTCGCGATCTACCGTGCCTGCGAGCAGGCGGTACTCGACCTGCAGCCACTCGCCGAAGGCGTTGCCGGCGCCGCCTATACGCGCGTCGAGAGCCTTTACTATGCGAGTCGTCTGTGGCACGGCAGTCGAGTGCGCGATGAAGGCGCGTTTCGACGCAAGCACGGATTCGCCGTCGAGACGCTCGACCGCGATGCGCTGCGCGAGCGCTTCGACATCTCCGCGGCAGCTGCCCTGCTTACCGCGACCGCCGCGCATGTTGATCCGTATCGCCTCGCGCTCGGGCTGCTCAAGCGTTTGCGCACGCGCGGCGCGACGGTCTGTGACCGCACCGACGTGCTCGACTGGACCGCCACCGCGCGCGGCGTCGAAGTGCGTACCGATCGCGACAGCGTCGTGCGCTGCCAGCATCTGGTCATCGCTGCCGGCTACGAGTCGCAGCGCTTCCTGCGCCAGAAGGTCGCCAGCAACCGCAGCAGCTATGCACTGGTTTCCGAGCCGTTGCGCCAATCGCCGCGATGGCTGGCGAAAACGCTGGCCTGGGAATCGGCGCGCCCGTACCTCTACCTGCGCATGACGCACGACAATCGCCTGTTGATGGGTGGCGAGGACGACCGCGTCGATATCGCCGCCAAGCGCGATGCGCAGGTAATGAAGAAGAGCGAGCGCATCCTCGGCAAGGTGCGCAAACTGCTGCCGGATTTCGAACTTGAATCGGGCTTCGCGTGGGCCGGAACCTTCGCCGAAACCGATGACGGCTTGCCGTTCTTCGGGCCGCATGCGGAGCATGGACCGCGCGTGCATTTCGCCATGGCCTATGGCGGCAATGGCATCGCCTACAGCCGCATTGGCGCACAGCTGCTGCGCGCGCGAATTCTGCGCAAGCCGCATCCGCTGGCGAAGTTTCTCTCGTTCGAGCGCATCAAGTGACGGCCTGACGTCGCCGCCCACGAGCCAGCGACTACAATCGGCTGCCTTGCCCTGCGGAGTCGGGTTGCGTGATCTCGCCGTGGATCCTCCTGCTGGTCTCCGTCCTCTACGTCGGCGGGCTGTTTGCGCTGGCCTATTACGGCGACCGCAAGCCACTCTATCCCTCGCGCACGTGGCTGCGGCCAATCGTCTACAGCCTGGCGCTTGCCGTGTACTGCTCGTCGTGGACGTTCTACGGCGCGGTCGGCACGGCCGCGCGTTCCGGTCTCGCCTTCCTGCCGATCTACCTCGGCCCGATCCTGCTGTTCGTGCTCGGCTTCGGATTGTTCCGCCGTCTCGTGCTCATCGCCAAGGACCGCAAGGTCACCTCGATCGCCGATTTCGTCGGCGCGCGTTTCGGCAAGTCGCACGCGCTCGGGGCACTGGTCACCGTGATCGCGGTGACCGCCGTCGTGCCCTATCTCGCGCTGCAGCTGAAAGCGGTGGCGATGAGCATCGACGTACTCACCGTCAGCCGCGCAGTCGAGGGCAGCACGCCGCTGCTCGCCGACAGTGCGCTGTACGTGGCCTTGCTGCTCGCCGTGTTCGCGATCCTGTTCGGCACGCGTGGCATTGATGCAACCGAACACCATCACGGCATGATGCTGGCGATCGCTGCCGAATCACTGGTCAAGCTGCTCGCCTTCGTCGCCGTCGGTGTCTACGCGCTGATGTACAGCAACGGCTTCGAAGCGTTCACCGAACCGCTGGCCAAGGTCGCCGGTGATGCGTTGCCGACCGGATTCTTCGCCCAGACCGTGCTCGCGTTCGCGGCGATGTTCTGCCTGCCGCGGCAGTTCCAGGTCGGCGTGGTCGAATGCGAGAACCCGGCCGACCTGCGCCGCGCGCGCTGGATGTTTCCGCTGTACCTGCTGATCATCTGCGCGCTGGTGTTGCCGATCGTGCATGCCGGCTCGCGCGCCGCCGTCGGCACCAGCGTCGCTGCCGACGCGTACGTCTTGTGGCTGCCGCTGGCCAACGGCGACCTGCTGCTCGCCGTGTTCGCCTACATCGGCGGCTTCTCGGCGGCCACCGGCATGGTCATCGTCGCTTCTGTGGCACTGGCGACGATGGTCAGCAACGACCTGGTCATGCCAGCGCTGCTGCGCATCCGCGCGCTCGGACTCGAAAGGCGCGATGACCTGTCGGCGATCGTGCTCGGCGTGCGCCGCGTCACCATCGTGCTGCTCGGCCTGCTCGCCTTCGCTTATTACCGCTCGACCACGCAGAACCAGAACCTCGCCGCGATCGGCCTGTTGTCGTTCGCCGCGGTTGCGCAGTTCGCGCCTGCCATCGTCGGCGGACTGTACTGGCGTGGCGCCAGCCGCAGCGGTGTCATGACGGGCCTGGTGGTCGGCTTCACGGTGTGGGCCTACACGCTGCTGCTGCCGTCGATCGCGCAGGCCGGCTGGATGGACTCGCACTGGCTCAGCGACGGGCCCTTCGGCATCGGCTGGTTGCAGCCGCAGGCGCTGTTCGACCTGCACGGCTGGGATCCGCTTACGCACGGTGCGTTCTGGTCTCTGCTCGCCAACATCAGCTGCCTCGTATTCGTCTCACTTCGCTTCCGGCCAAGTGTCGAGGAGCGACTGCGCGCGGCCGTTTTCCTCGATCCGGCGGCAATGCGTTCGACCCCGGTCAGCGAGTGGCGCGGGCGCGTCAGCGTCGCCGAACTGCGTGCGGTGGCCGATCGCATCGTCGGCGAGAAGACCGCGACACGCGCATTCGACGACTACGTGCAGAGCAGCGGCAAACCGCTGACCAGCGATGCAGCGGCCGATCGCGGCCTGCTGCAGCACACCGAGCGGCTGCTCGCCTCGGCGGTCGGCGCGGCGTCGGCGCGACGCATGCTGACCACGGCGTTGCGCGGTACCGGCCTCGATCTGTCGGAAGCGGTGGCCATGCTCGACGAAACCTCGCAGGAACTGCGCTTCAATCGCGAACTGCTCGCGGTCACGTTCGAGAACATGATGCAGGGCATCAGCGTGGTCGATGGCGAGCTGCGCATCGTCGCCTGGAACCGCCGTTACCTGGACCTGTTCAACTATCCGGAAGGCTTCGTCTACGTCGGCCGGCCAATCGCCGACCTGATCCTGCACAACGCGGCGACAGGCCTGCTTGGCGATGGCCGCGCCGACGAGATGATGCGCAAGCGCCTCGATCATCTGCGCCGTGGCTTGCCACATGTCTATGTGCGCCGCCGCGCCGACGGTCGCGTGATCGAGACGCGTGGCGATCCACTGCCTGGAGGTGGTTACCTGACCACGTTCACCGACATCACCGCCTACAAACGTGCCGAGGAGGCGCTGATCGAGGTCAACGAAACGCTCGAACAACGTGTCGATCAGCGCACGCATGAACTCAGCGAGGCGCTGGTCGCACAGGAGCAGGCCAAGCGCCAGGCGGAAGCCGCGAATCTGTCCAAGACACGCTTCCTCGCCGCCGCCAGCCATGACCTGCTGCAACCGTTGAATGCCGCGCGCCTGTTCACCTCGGCACTGCATCACCAGCCCGGGCTGGATAGAGAAGCAGAAGATCTGGTGGAGCGCATCGACACGTCGTTCAAGGCGGCCGAAGACCTTCTCGACGCCCTGCTCGAAGCCTCGCGGCTGGATGCCGGCAAGTATCACGCCGAGGTCACGGCGGTGTCGATCCGCGAAGTCGTCGAACCACTGAAGACCGCGTTCGCGCTGCAGGCGGCCGCGCGCGGACTGAAGCTGCGCTTCTACGACAGCGACGCGTGGGTGGTCACCGACGCGCAACTGCTGCGTCGCATCCTGCAGAACTTCCTCTCGAATGCCTTGCGCTACACGCGTGAAGGCAGCGTGCTGCTTGGCGTGCGGCGCCTCTCCGGCGGCTTGCTGCGCATCGAGGTCCGCGACAGCGGGCCGGGTATCAGTCCTGAGCAGCAACCCTCGATCTTCGACGAATTCCGTCGCGGCTCACAGGTGTCACCATGGGGAGAAAAGGGCCTTGGACTCGGCCTGTCGATCTGCGAACGCATGGCGCGCCTGCTCGGTCACCGACTCAGCGTGCGCTCGCAGGCCGGCTTCGGCTGCGTGTTCGCGGTCGACCTGCCGCGCGCGGCGACGCCACTCGAGCTACCGGTCCGCAACGCCGATCGCGGTCGTACCGTCGGTATCACACGCGGACTGCATGCACTGTGTGTCGACAACGATGCATCGATCCTCGAAGGCATGTCCGCGCTGCTGTCGCGCTGGGGCGTGAGCTGCGATACCGCCGAGAACACGCTCGAGGCACTCGCCGCAGTGGCGCGCCGGCGACCCGACCTGATCCTCGCCGACTATCACCTCGACGACGGCGAAGATGGCATCGCGGCACTCGGCAAGCTGCGCGCCGCGTGCCAGCCGCCGCCGCCAAGCGCGTTGATCACGGCCGACAACAGTGCCGAGCTGAAAGCGCAGGCGCGTGAACTCGGCTATGCATTGCTGCGCAAGCCGGCCAAGCCGGCCGCCCTGCGCGCCATGATCGCGCAGCTCGGACGACGTGCGCCGAGCGCGTCAGACGGTTCGGCGCCGGACGAGTCTGCTGCCGCACCGGGTGCGTAGGCGGCACGTCTGCTGTTGCCGCTGAACGACATGCAGCGTGCGGCGGCCAACGTCAGGCCGGGTCGACCGGCGTCGTGCCTCCACTGAAGCGCGCATGTGCCTGCGCGCGTCGGGTGCGCAGCTCGGCCAGCCAGCGCCGTGGTCGCATCAATGCGGTGATTGCGAAGATGGTCTTGAACACGCGCAGGCGCCGCATCACCGCAGGGTCGTCGAAGACATCGCCGGCGAGCATCGAGACGACGCCGTCTTCGACCCGATAGACATTGCGCGGTCGCGCAAACAGATCGCGCATGACCGGCGAGTTGAAGCGCTCGATGAACCATGTGAACACGCGCACGCCACGCTCGATGCGCAGCGCGAAATCACGTTGCAGGGCGGCTTCGCGATGCGGTTCACGCAAGGCCGTATCGACGAGGTCGGCGGCACGCGTGCCGCTGTGCATGGCCAGATACACGCCCGAGGAAAACACCGGATCGACGAATGCCCAGGCATCGCCGACCATGATCCAGCCGGGTCCGGCCATGCGCGAACACGCATACGAATAGTTGCCGGTGACGCGCACCGCATCGATCCGGATGGCCGCGAGCATGCGCGCGTGCGCCTTCGGCATCTTCGCGAGTGTGTCGTCGAGAAACTGCCCATTGTCGACGCGCCGCTGCTTGAGGTAATCCGGTCGGCACACGCAACCGACGCTCATCACGCCATCCGGCAGCGGGATGAACCAGCACCAGCCGTGGGCGAATCGATAGATGCTGATGTTGCCGGCATCGTCGCCGGGCCGTTGCTCGACGCCGCGGTAGTGCGAAAAGATCGCCGCACTCTGATGTCGCCGGTTCTTGCGCTTGAGCTTGAGGGCGTTGCCCAGCAGTGTCTCGCGGCCGCTCGCATCGACCAGATAGCGCGCCGCGATTGCCAGCGGATTGCCGTCGGCATCACGCGCCTGCGCGCGGACGCCGCCGATGCCGTCACACGCGACCGTTTCGACCGTGACCTGCTCGCGCGCATCGACGCCGTGTTCGCGCGCGTTTTCGAACAGCATCTGGTCGAACTGCTCGCGCTTGACCTGGAACGCATGCGGCGGCGAGTCGCCGAGCGCACGCGCGAACTGGAACGTCTGGTAGCCGTCGCCGTCCTTCGGAAAGTCGGCACCGCGCTTGACCACGCCGATCGCCTCGGTCTTCGCCAGTGCACCGAGTCGCTCGAGGATCGGCAGATTGCATGGCAGCAGGGACTCGCCGATGTGGAAGCGCGGGTGCTGCTCCTTCTCGAGCAGCAGCACGTTCCAGCCCTTCTGCGCGAGCACGGTCGCTGCCGAGGATCCAGCCGGACCACCGCCCACCACGAGCACATCGCAATCGATTTCCATCATCCGGCTGCTGCAATCCCGTCGACGCGTGCGCCGTGCCGTGCCGATACTGCAGTGGGCCGGGCACGCTGGCAACATGCTACATTTGCGCGCCGTCGCTGCGCGTACGTTGATCAGGTTTGCACCGGCGCCACCGCACTCGGTCGGAGCGGCGCCACGCACGCCACCGGGCGTAGCCTTGGGGACATCGTGCCGCCTGCGCAAACTTGATGAGAGTATCCTTCGGCGTGTGCCAGCCCGAAAGCCCGCATGAATCGCCTCGATCCCGCCACTGCAGCCACCGTCGCGCCATCCGCGTCACGGCTGCGCATCGCACTGGTCGGCGTCGCCGTGCTGATCTATCTCGGACTCGCGGCAACCGCGGCGAGCACCGGCAACAATGTGCTTTCGGTAGTCTGCGTGATGATCCTCGTCAGCGTCGTGCTCGCGCCGCGCCTGCGCGCGCGACGCGTGATCGCGTGGCTCAGCTGGGTGACGATCGCCGCCGTACTGGCTCTTCTGGCGGCGCTCGATCACGGCGCGATCGCGCTCGACCTCGTGCCGGCCATGATCAATCTCGCGCTTGCTGCGCTGTTCGGCGTGACCCTCGCGCGCGCTCAGATGCCGCTGATCGCGCGCGTCATCATCGCCCTGGAAGGCCACGAACGCCTGGCCTTGCCGCGCGTCGCCGACTATGCGCGCGCCTTGACCGCGGCATGGACCCTGCTTTTTCTGCTGCAGGCGGTGCTGCTGCTCGGCATTGTTGCCGCGCGTCATGGCGCGTTCGCCGGCACGGCATCGCCGCTGGCGATCGGTTACCTGCATTTTGGCGGCTATCTGTTGCCGGCGCTGTTCATGCTTGGCGAGTTCGCGTTTCGCCGCCACCATCTGCACGACATCCCGCATGACACGCTGGTCGGTTTCATCCAGCGCCTCGTGCGCAACTGGCCGCGCCTGCTGCGCGACCAGATCGATCCCGCTGATGTCGTGCGCTGAATGATGAATACGGCAACGCAGGAATTGCTCGAGTCATTCAGCGTGCCAGCGGACCATGCGTGCCTGCCCGGCCATTTCCCGGGCGAGCCGGTGGTGCCCGGCGTGGTCCTGCTCGATCATGTCGCTGCCTGCCTGCAGCGCGCCGGCGCCGGCCATGTCGTGCGCCTGCTCGCGGTCAAGTTCATGTCGCCGTTGCTGCCGCAACAGCCGGCCGAGATGCGCATCGAGGTAACCGGTTCGCGTGCGCGCTTTCGCATCGTCAATGGCGACGTCGTGATCCTTTCCGGCGACGCCGAACTGCGATGAGTGACCACTGGACCGAACACAGCGAGGGGGGCGGACGCTTCGCCCTGTGGCTGATCCGCACCATCGGACTGCGCTGCGGACGACGCATCTCGCGCCTGCTGCTGTATCCGATCACGCTGTACTTCTTCGTGCGTCGACCGCTCGAGCGACGTGCCTCGTATGCCTACCTTGAGCGCATGTTCGGACGGCCGGCATCGGCGTGGCAGGTGATGCGCCATATCCATTGCTTCGCCTCGACGATCCTCGACCGCGTCTACCTGCTCACCGACCACCTGCGCAATTTCGACGTCGGCGTGCACGGCATCGACGAACTGCACGACCAGATGCGCCCGGATCGCGGCGTGCTGCTGCTCGGCGCGCATGTCGGCAGCTTCGAATCGTTGCGTGTGCTGTCGTTCCAGCGACCCGACGTGAAGGTGCGCGTCGTGCTCGACACGCAACAGACGCCGGCGATGACCGAACTTCTGCACGCACTCGCGCCGCAGGTCGCGAAGAACGTCATCGACGCCTCGCGGCCCGGACACGAGATCGTTCTCGCGCTCAACGAAGCGATGCGTGAGGGCGCACTGGCGACCCTGCTCGGCGATCGCGGCCGTCCGCACGAGTCGATGATGGTGGTCGACTTCCTCGGCGCGCCGGCACGCTTTCCGGTCGCCCCGTTCATCATCGCGAGCATGCTCAAGGTGCCGATCGTGATGTGCCTGGGTCTGTATGGCGGCGGCCGTCGTTATGACCTGCATTTCGAGACGCTGGCTGAACAGCTCGACCTGCCGAGGCGTGGCCGCGATGCCGAACTGCGCGCGATTGTGCAACGCTATGCGACGCTGCTCGAACATCATGTCCGCGCCAATCCCTACAACTGGTTCAATTTCTATGATTTCTGGAATCTCCAGCCGGCTGCGGCTGATCGCGTTGTTGCTGCTGAGCAGTCTGGCGCTGCCAGCAGCAGCCACTGAATCCGGCGCCGCGGCGCTGGTCGCCGGCCTGCAACGCGAACTGCCGGCACGCACGCCCTACACCGAGGTGCGTTTTGCGCAGATGTTCGACCGACCGCTGGTCGTGCAGGGCGAACTCGAGTATCTGGGCCCCGGACGCCTCGGCAAGCGCGTCGATTCTCCGTACACCGAAGTGACGACGATCGCCGATGG